>NZ_KB291221.1:0-4699 GCF_000318255.2 Capnocytophaga sp. oral taxon 380 str. F0488 | reverse complement strand
CGAATGACGAAGGTAATGTGGTAAAAATATCTCTCTTCTAACATATCTAGCAGTCGCTGGCTACCTCCAAAGGGAGAATGTGGTGAGGGGAAGTCGATGCTAAATTTTAGCACAACAAGCAGGTATGAGCCACGCGCGCAGTTGTAGCGCGATGGGTAATTAATTTAATATGAATCGGATATGAGGAAAATGTTATTAAAATTATATATGTAAAACAAATAAATAGCTTCGCTACTTTAAAATCTCACACAAAGCTAGCAAGTGGTCTCTGCTGGGTATGTGAAAGATTGATTTCATTGATTACAATATACGTACAACTGTAAATCAGTATTATATATCGGACGGACTTTATTTATAAAAAATATTATACTCTCTTCACTATTATTGCCGTTATGATAAATGATAGAAAAGCAGGAATAAACCACTCTATTCGGTAGTCAGCTAAGGGTAATAACGTTTTGAAGTTATTAATCCAGGCTATATGTAGCAAATCACCTATGATGAAAAGTCCTGATAATATAGCCGTGAGCGTTACCCCTACTATATAAGGAGCATTGCTCTGCACCCTTTTGCCAAAGAAAAGCACAAATAAGGTAAGTGCGATGGTGATAGGATATGAGAAATCTAACAGATAGCCAGCGTAGTGTATGATTTCATCTACACTTCTGATAGAAAGCGCAAACGATACTAAGGTACAAATCCACACTCCCCATTTATAAGGGATACGCCCTTTGCTGATGTTCTCGAAAATCTCACCCATAGCCGATACAATAGCAATAGCCGAAGTAAGGCAGGCAAATGCTACCGCTACCGATATTACAATACCACCATTATCGCCTAATACGCTATAAGCTATATGCTTGAGAATATCTATATAGCTAATCCCTTCGGAAGAAGAAAGATTAGAGGTAGCTCCCAGATATAGCAATCCTCCATAGATAAACACCAAACAGCCAGCGGCTATGACCCCAGAGAGTATGGTTACTTGCTTTTTCTCAGCCTCACTGCGGTAGCCCTCTTGCACGATTGACGAGATAATGAGCCCCGAAAAAATAACGCCTGCAAGCACATCTAAGGTTAAGTAGCCTTTTGAAAAGCCAAACGCAAACGCCTCTCCAAAGCTATAACCGTTGTCTACCAATTCCTTAGGCGCATTGATGGTGCCCACGACTATCAGGATAGTAAGTGAAAGGATAAGAAAAGGTGTGAGTATTTTACCGATGATGTCTACTATTTTGGCTTTCGAGATAGAGAGCAAAAGCGTGATGCCAAAGTACAGCACCCCAAAAGTAATTTTGCCTATTTGAGGGAAGAAAGGTTGTACTGCCACCTCGTAGGTTGTAGACCCCGTACGCGGTACGCAGATAAGGGGACCTAAGGTAACAATGATTAAAAACACAAGCGTATTTACGAATAACGGAGGGAAGCGCTTGCCTAAATCGGTGAAAGTAAGTCCTACAGAGGCTACCATTACCACCGCTAAGAACGACAGTAGTATGTCCGACACAAAAAAACCTGCAAAAGCCACACCACTTAAAGCTCCTATTTTTAAGCCTATATAAGGGGGAATAACCAAATTGCCCGCTCCAAAAAACATCGCAAATAGAGCAAAACCTGCTGTTAGAATTGTAATGAATTTCTTTTTGTCCATAATAAATTAGGTTTATATAGGTTAGAATGCTACAAAGGTATAATTTTCTTTTTATAAAACAAATCTTTTCTTTAATTTCTTTTTAAAGTTTTTATTAGTAGCTTCGTAAATTATTCTTACTTTTGTCGTCAGAATCTTAATATTTAAATTAAAATGACAGGACTTTCAGCTATTGACTTCGAGAGCTCAATCAGAAATTGGAAGAAAGGTGTTTTTAGCTACGCCTCTACAATGGCAAATGAAGGGGGACGAGAAATAAATTTTGGGAGATTGGGAATTAGTTTGTAATTTTGCGCATCAATCGAGATAGGACAGAGAGACGAGAGGGGCTGGTGAGATTTAGAAACTAAAAAATAAAACAAACAAAAATGAATGATTTTTCGACTGCGGATTTTGAAGGACTCATTAAAGAGTGGATTACAGGACTTATTAAATTTGCGCCTACACTATTGTGGGCAATTGCGCTTTATTTTATAGGGCGATACATTATTCGGTTTATTGCAAAACTCCTTAAAGGCTTGATGGTACGCCGTGGAGTAGACCTCGCTTTGCAAGGATTCCTCTTGCAAGTAGTACGGTGGATACTCTATATTGCTCTGTTCCTTACTATCGTGCAAGTGATAGGTTTGCCTGCGACTCAGTTTATCGCGATTATTACCAGTGGTTTTGTAGCAGTGGGGTTAGCCTTACAGGGGTCGCTATCTAACTTTGCAAGCGGGATAATGATTCTTATCTTTAAACCTTTCCGCGTAGGCGATACCATTGAAGGTAATGGCGAAAAAGGGACGGTAAAAACCATTGGACTCTTTGCTACAACTCTTAACAAAGCCAACAACGAGCAGGCGATTATCCCCAACACCCAACTTTTTAGCAATAGCATTATCAATTACAGTAGGGAAGAGAAGCGCAGGGTGTACGTATTAGTAGGCATAGGTTACAGTTCGGATATTCAAAAAGCTCGCGAAGTGCTCTTACAAATTGCCAAAGAAGAGCCCAAAGCCTTGCCTGACCCTGAGCCTGTGGTATATGTAGAGGAATTGGCTGATAGTTCGGTGAACCTTTCACTGCGCTATTGGTGCTTGACTTCCGAGCACGCAGGGTGTATATTCCGTACTTTAGAGACTATCAAAAACCGCTTCGACGAAGCGGGTATAGAGATACCATTCCCACAAGTGCAAGTGCATCAGTAGAGAGGCTGTGATTAATGGTTAATGATTAGTGATTAAAATTGTCCTTTATTCATTGCTAATTGATATTTATTTTATATTTTTGCAACGTAAAAACATAAAAAACTATGGACGCAGAGCTTATAGATAATATCTTAACTGAAGACGACCTCCTTCTTAAACAACAAAAAGAAGCGAAAAAGTATAGTATACAAAAAGGTTTGGAGGAAGATAAGGCAGGGTTACATATTCCTCAAGAAGATGTAGAACAAGAAATGAATGCGATATTATGGTCGTAGTTTGGACTCCTAAAGCAAAGGAGGAGCTGAAAGAAATTCTTGTTTATTGGAAAAAACGGAACAAAAGTAATACTTATTCAGTAAAACTGAATATAGAGGCACAAAAAGTAGTTAAATCTCTTATTGATAATCCATACATCTGGCCTATAGAAGAAGGATATGAAGATGTCCGTTCTGTTTTAGTATTTTATAATTACTCTATTTTTTACAGAGTAGAAAACAATATTATTCGTATTCTTTCTTTTTGGGACAATCGAAGAAATCCTAATAGCTTAGATTTATTTGATTTTTAAAAAGAAAAAACATACAGATACCGGCTATAAAGATAGTCGGTATTTTTTTTGTGAATATTTCGTTGTTAATTGGTCTTTATTTAGTACCTTTGTGGCGTCTTTAACATCATAAAAATGATTTTACAATGAGAAAAATCTTCTTTTTTGCCTTTGTGGCTATTGCTTTGGTGAGTTGTCGTAAGAAAGATGACAACGGTAACGAGGTAAACGTATCGCCTAATGACTACACTCTCAGTGCCGATGGTCTTACCTTAATAAAATGGACTAATAGTAGTACTATTTCTATTGATATGCAAGGGGATAGCAATTTGCGGAAAGTAAACACTATTGCCGAAAATGCTTTTAAAGACCTTAAAAGTTTAAGAGCGATTACTTTTTCGGACAATTTAAAAGAAATAGGTTCTGATGCCTTTTCAGGAACGAACCTCAGTGATGGTGTAAACTTCAACTCTTATTCAGACGTTGTTTTTGGCGAGAGGGTTTTTTATCGTTCGAATATTAGAAAAGTGGTGCTCCCCAATACTAAAGGGTTATCTAACCGGATTTTTGCTGAATGTAGAAACTTAAAAGAAGTTACTTTTAAAAGAACGGGTATTATAGGCGATGGGGCTTTTTCGTCTTGTGGAACTCTTGAATTAGTAGATTTAACAGATGCGGGAGTTACTCATATAGGGAAAGAGGCTTTTGCTAACTGTAAACTTTTAAAAAAGGCAGTCCTTTCGGTAACTATGAACTTAAAGACGATAGGAGATAAATCGTTTGCGAACTGTACTTCGTTAGAGAATGTTACTATTCTTGCGCTTTACCCGCCGTATTTAGAGGGAGATCCTTTTTCTGGAATAGCTAAAACTAAGTTTCCTACTTTTTATATCCCCAGAAAACCTAAGGATTTATTGGACATATACAAAGGGGATAACAATTGGAAAAATTTAGTTGATAAGATTCAGTTGATACCAAAATAATTAGGTGCGAGCCGCACAGGCAGTCGTAGCACGACGGGCAGGGGAGAAATGAGAGAATGAGAAAATTAGAAAATGAGAGAATTAGAGAATGAGAAAATGAGGAAATTAACAGATTAGTAAATGGAGTAAATGTTAATAATACCAGAAATGTTAATAATACTTACCGATAATCAACTTTGCCAAAGTTTGAGATAAAAAAGTGATATGCTGGGACTGTTAGGAGCTTTCGAAAGATGTCGGAAAAGAACGGAAGAGAGCTGAGAGAAGTTTTGGTGAAAAAAGGGTGTAAGGAGGGTGGTCTTAGCTTATAGAGAGCTTATAGGAAGCT
>NZ_KB291220.1:0-5860 GCF_000318255.2 Capnocytophaga sp. oral taxon 380 str. F0488 | reverse complement strand
AGCAATTCTGATAAAGAATTGCTCTTTTTTTGTTTGCTTATTTCTAATAATGCAAAAAAAATAAGGAGTTTTACTCCTTATTCTACAATTTCTATATCTACTTGTATCAATCCTTTGTTTTTATTGTCTGTGATTTCCATAAAGGCGCGTTTAGAGAGGTCGAGCTCTCTCCCTTTGGTAAAGGGACCTCTATCAGTAACAGTAACAACTACTGATTTTCCATTTATGCGATTGGTAACCTTTAGTTGAGTACCAAAAGGCAACGAGGGGTGTGCCGTGGTGAGCTTACTATTGCTAAATACAGCCCCACTAGCAGTTTTTCTTCCATTGAACTTATCGTGATAATAGGTAGCTGTTACATTCGTCTTATATATGCCTGTCTTTATATTCGCAGTTTTTGTAGCTGCTTTTTTTCCGTGAGGATATCTATGGCTATCTACAGTGCTACAAGCCTGTAAAACTAATAGTCCTATAAGGCATATTGCTATTTTCAAAAAGTTACTCTTCATATATTTTCTTTTTTAGTTTATGTTTCTTTCCTAGAAGTAAACGATGCTTTACTATTGCAAAGCATCGTTTTTATATTACTTAAAATGCTTTATAAGTTACCTACTTTTAGTACCCAAATGTTAGAGTTTTTAAATTCAGGACGTTTCAGCAAGTTGAGCAATGTTTCACCTGCTTCTCCGCGCGATTCATAAGCTCTATCAATATAGATATAGTGCATACCATTTTCTTTATTTTTAAATGTGAATACTTTGATACCTAAATTCTCTATATCTCGTCTCATTTGGTAAGCTCCTTTAGGATTTTGGAATACTCCTGCAATCACATAATAGCCTTGTGCTATACCCTCTATTTTTGGGTCTTCTACCACTCTTATGCGCTTGTCTAATTCTTCTTGAACAGTAGGTGTTTTAGTTGTTGTTTTAGGAGTTTCTACCGTAGGTGTTTTTGTTTCTGTTACCGTAGGAGTTACTACCTTAGGCGTTGGAGGTGTTACCACAGTAGGTTCAGGAGGAGTGGTCTTAATTGGTTTCTTAATGTGATGTTTGCCACCAAACTGATAAGAAACTACCACATCATAACTACCACCCAATTCAGCTACATAGTTAGCAATGGTTTGTTCGTAGCCAAATCCTACGCTCAAGTGGTTAGTCACGTTGAAGCCTAAGCCACCGAAAGCTCCATATTTTTGGTCATAACCTGCGTAAGCCCAACCTAGAGGTACGTCCAACATCACGTTTCCGCCCATTTGAAAATTATCTTTGGTTCTTTTAGCTTTAGCATATATACTGAAAAAACCATCTTCTAAGAAATCACTGCGAGAATCCAACTCTTTGCGATACATCACGTGAGCGGTGAGCGACTTTTCATTAAAAGGCACTGCCATTTCTCCTGCCGAAAACGAATAGTCTAAGAGGTTCTCCGCGGTAATACCAAAATGCCAAAAGTTAAAGTTTACATCTACCCCTGGTTGTAAGTTGATGATACTCGTAGGTTTTGCATTCTCTATCAAGGGGTCTTGCACGTTTGCGCGCACTTTATTTCTGTCGATACTACTGCGAGCAAACGCTACGTTTAACCCTAAGCGCAAAAAGTTATCATCTGATATCTCTACTTGGTGTACGTAGTTCCCTAGTATACCTATATTGGCAAATATACCTGCTGTACGTTGGAAAACCAACCCATGTGCCATATTGTTGCCATCGTAGTAATCATTCTTTCTACCTGCATCACCACCCCACTTCTTGCCATAAGAGAGCCCAAAGGTATTGAACTTATCTTCCTTAAAGCCCATCCACTGGTTGCGATGAAAGAAGGTAATTTGCGACTCATTCTTGCTAAATATTGGAAACGCAGGGTTCATTAGGTAGGTGTTGTATTTTACAGCCGTATGTCCAGGCATTTCGTAGGGTAGGTAATTACCATCACTTTGTGCAAATAAAAACTGAACACTAAGTGCCAACACTGTTATCGTTATGTTATGTACTATCTTCATCGTCAATTCTTATTTAAGTATTGTAATGGTTCCTTTCTTATCCACGCTTCTCGTTTCGCCGTTTTCGGTAATCTCACCTTTGAGGGTATAGATATAGATAAGCGCACGCTTGCCAAGGTCATTGAAAGTATGCTCATCAGGCCAATTATTTTGGTAGTTGTTTGTCGAGAGTACTTCTTTACCTTCTTGTGAGTATATCGTTACCTTCACTTTCGGAGTGAGGTATACCGACGGTATTTCCCACTTATCGTTAATACCATCGCCGTTAGGAGTTACCACATTAGGCACTTCCACCACTTGATAGATATTCAGTTCAAAAGGCAATATGTTCTCGCCTGCTGCCACGCACGACTCCTCTTTCAGTGTATAAGAACCCGACATATCCTCAGAGGTCACCTCCAAAGTTGTGCCGTATTTCACCGTGCCGTCGTCTTTTGTCCAGCTGAATTTATTACCCCCTTCGGCAACTAATCTATCACCTATACGCACGTCGAACTTGCGCTCTCGTGCTGTACTGGTTTGGTATACTTGTTTCACAGGAGCATTGCCTTGACTGTCGCGCATTAAACTCAATTTCAGACCGCCTACTTGGTAGTTCTTCACTTGTATATGAGCGCGTTTAGGGCAACCGCCGTTGTTAATTTCTAAATAGTATTCGCCTATTTCGTTCACGCTTGCCGTAGGGTTTTCACTGCCTATGGGAGTGTCGTTAGTGTAATTGGCACTCGTTACTTTCTTCCATACATATGAAAAACTATCGGCTACTGATGAGTTAGGGTCGAAGCTATCAGCAGCTACGGTAAGACTAATAGTACCTCCTTGACAAAGGAATACTGTTCCCTTCGCACCGTCAGCCGACGATATTTCAAAATCGGGGATAGGAGTAAACGCTACCGGTTTTTCGTCCGAAGTCTTGATAATCGTGCCATAACTAACCCGCACTGAATATTTAGCCGATTCTGAGTTGCCTGCGCGCGACACGACAAACTGCTGTCGGGTTTCGCCTGGCACATCGTTGCTGTCTTTTTGCCATTGGAAGTTAAAAAATTGGTAATCTATTTTCTTTACTTCCACCTGTTCTCCACTACTGCTCAGCTGTACAGTTATCTTTTGTACTTCAAGAGTAGTTTGCGTACGGGTTTCACAGTTGGTAGATGCTACCGTTCCTACTCTCACGCCTTTAATATCAGCAATGGTTTCAAAGTAAATAGGGGTAAGGCTGATACTTGTACCACAACTACCGCCATCGGTGATTTTTGCTTCGTATACGTCAGCCGATACAGGGGTATCAGTAACCGTGTATTCCACACCCGTAGCGCCTGCTATTACAGTGCCGTTTTTCTTCCATTCCACAGTCGGGTTGGTCATATTATGCGATATTTTCAGTACCGTAGTTTTTGCAGGGTAGTAAATCTCCCGAGTGTTCATATCTTCCGCCCAACGTGCTGTGATAACGGTACGCTTTGCCACTACCGAGTTGGACGTAGCGGGGCAACCTCCGCCCGTACTGCCTATGGTAGCGTAATACACTCCTGTGGTAGTTACCCCATATTCGGTCATTCCTACCCCTTGTGCTATTTGCACGCGGTCTTTAAACCAAGTGTAAGTAGCCGTAGGGTCGGCACCCGTGGTAACCGTGAGTGTATACACCTCTCCACAGAAATCCACATTGTCTACACTGTTGTTAATGCGCAACGCATTGCTGTCCTGCAACTGGATATCTAATACATTCGATTCAGGAATGGCAGGAAACCCCGAAGCCGTTATTTTCAAGCGGTATTTGCCGTTTTGGGTAGCGCTGTTAAGAGTGATTTCTTGCGTGGTGTTGATATCCGTAAAGGCACCGCCCGTTTCTCTTTGCCATTGGAAAGTGAAAAACGAATAGTCACTCGGGTCTATCGCAAGCTCAGTAGCGCCCGATAAGGCTGTAATTTTGTCTACCGTGAGGTCTATGCTGTTCGTCTCGCAAGGCTGATAAGAAGTTTTAGGCTTGATGCTCACCTTGAAGCTATCAGGGGCTTTGAGTTCGTACTCCTCTGTTTCTACCGTCGAGGCACAACTGCCCGTTTGGATTACTTGGGCTTTGTATTTGCCTGCGCTCGTTGCTACATAAGTATTGGCAGTTTGCCCCGGTACTTCCACCCCGTCCTTAAACCATTTGTACGAAGGATTTTGGGCAGTGGTGTTTACGCTGAGGGTACGCTGTTTGTTGGGTAACAATACATTGCCCCCCGTGGTAGTAATATTAGCTTTAATAGCATCTTTATGTTTTATCTCTATTTCATTGGAGCGCACATCGCAGGCACTGCCGTTGCCTATCTGCACGCGGTATTTACCCGGAAGATTATTGGGGGGCGACACCACATAGGTAGCCACCCCGTTAGTTTCGCCCAACTTAGTATTGTCGCGATACCACGTATAGGTCTCATTGCCCGCAGGAGTAGCAGTAAGGGTAAAGCTCTCTGAACTACATATCTCAGTAGCCGAACTACTCAACACCAACGATTGCCCTCCTCCTGCAACTCTTACAGAAATAAAGTCAGATTTTGATTTATTTTCACTACAATTACCACTATAGTCAATAGCAACAGCATAAGCACCTTGTTCGGTTACAGTTAGTTTAGGTCCTGTTTGGTTAGGAATAACTACACCGTGACCACTTCCTCCTACGGGTTTTTTATACCAAATATAAGTATAATCTGAAATATTAGTACTTCCTGTATTAGCAAAAATCTGAGAAACGGATAACTCTAATGATTGTCCAGGGCAAAGGTTTACATTACCAGAAGGAGTAGTCCTTAAAGCTTGTATAACATTCATATATGAGCCTTCGAAATATTGTTCAGAACTATTGTCAATAGTAGCTATTAACTCACTTGCAGGATTAGTAGAACGCACCCGAATACGATATTTCTTTCCATTTAAATTATTAGGGAAAGTTACATAGGCATCAAAGGTTTGAGCAGTATTTAAGGTACTTTTTGAAGGCCAAAAATTTGTATTTAGAGTTGGTAGGACAGTCGGGTTATTAAAACTTCCGTTTGCATCAGAAAGTTCGAATATATATTTATTATCTGCATTTGGTAAGGGGGGAGACCAACGCACCCTAACTCTAAAACCCGATTTATCGTTAGGGTTGTTAGGTTGAAGTTTTCCGTTGTTAGTAGCACTTGCACAAACAAAATAAAAATTTGTTTGTGCAGAAATTAATTTATTGTGCTGTCCTTGCACTCCTTCAATACCAAGGAAGTATAAAAGCAGAAAAACACTTATGTATTTAAAAAAATTGCTTACTTTCATTTTAAAATACGAATTAAAACATTGCTAAAAATACTATAAATCATACCCACTGGGTACTATACACGGTGCAAAGATACGAAAAAGAAATATCTACACAAAATTAATTGTCCATTTTTTTTACACTCTTCTGTTACCTTTACTCAATGTCCTTACCTGCTTTCTGTTATAACTCGCTGAAAATTATACACTTTTTACTATATAATCCCACTTCACATTCCCTATACCATCGCGCTACTCCTGTGAAATTTTAAGCATCAATTAAGAATCTTTTAAGAATGTTTAACGCAAAGCTTACGCAGGTAAAACCTAAAAGGTAAAACCACAAGCGGTATAATCCCCGTCTCTACATTCCCCCTTTGGAGAAAGCTAGGAGAGGTTTGTCAGCTTTTTCCAGCTTGTCCCCCTTCGGGGGTTCGGGGGCTTACCAAATAAGTAACTCGCTACATTTTCCCCTTTTGAAGATAGCCAGCGACAGCTGGGTATGTGCCCTGCGAGAGCGGAGTATGTGTAAAGAGGAATGTTATCCCCTATTGCCTATGGCCTAAGGCCTAGTGCCTA
>NZ_KB291219.1:0-30212 GCF_000318255.2 Capnocytophaga sp. oral taxon 380 str. F0488 | reverse complement strand
GTATAAGCTTCCTATAAGCTTTCTATAAGCTAACTATACCATAACTCTATCTTCGATACTTTCCGATTCCCTCCGAGATTCTCCGAAAACACACCTTTACAATCCCTACTCTATTGAAAAAAATAAGACAATGGTTTTATTACCATTGCCTTATTTTTTAACTGTTAAAGATACAGAAAGCATAGCCTTTGTGGGAGGTCACACATTCCGAGAGCAATACTAATAATCTTATAATCATCATCTACTATTATAGAAGCCTGAAAAAAGACGCCTTTTTGATCTATATCATAAATATAAAATATATCTCCCCTATCAGACTCAGGAGGAGTTATTTTATCTTTCTTTAATTTTTTAGCACCTTCCTTAAAGTTTACTATCTTATATTTATGCCCCTTCAAGGTTTGTTTTACAAACAACAGAAACCCTTTTATATCATCAATTTCTTCTTTTGTAAAAGTTCTTGTGAGTTTTAACAACGGTGAGATATTTTGTATATCTTCATTATTAGAAATCTTTTGTAACACTTCATCGTCTGTATTGAGAAGTGTATGTACATATTCCTCTACAACTTTTCGTTGTTTTGCCTCTTTATTAGGAGGGGTCATCGCTAATAAAGGGAGTAATAGGATTAAAAACAAGTGTTTCATAAGGTTAGTTTTTAAGTCTTTCTGATAATATATTTCTACAAAATAAGACAATGATAATAAAACCATTGCCTTATTTTTTAACTGTTAAAGATACAAGAAGCACAATCTTTTAGGATTAAAACACATTCCTATAGCGATACTGATAATCTTGTTATCATCATCTACTACCACAGCAGCCTGAAAGAAAACACCTTTTAGATCTTTATCATAAATATAATATACATCTCCCCTATCAGAAGCTACAGCACCACCTTCTGTTTTAAGTTTTTTATCAGCTTCTTTAAAGTTTAGTATCTTATATCTATGTCCTTGTAAGATTTGCTTTATATACAAAAGAGATTCTTTTATTTCATCAATTTCTTTTTTTGTATAGGTTCTTGTGAGTTTAAACGATGGGAAAATCTGTTGTATATCCTCGTTTTCATAAATATTTAAGATCTCCTCATCAGTATTGAGGAGCGTATGGACGTATTCCTCTACTACTTTTCGTTGTTTTGCCTCTTTATTAGGGGGTGTCATCGCTAGTAAAGGGAGTATTAAAATTAAATATAATAACTGTTTCATATTAGCAACCATTTCCTTTACTTGGGGGAGCTGTTCCTCCATTTGTATTTACTTTATTTTTAAATGTCGAACTATCTCTTAACGCTTTTCCTAATACGCCAGGAGCAGAACCCCCTCCTCCTATCCAAGTTCCTTTACAATAGGGCAAAGTGATATTTGCTAAATTTGCTACAGATATGGCAAAATCAGTACAATTACTATAGCTTAAATTGTATTGACGACCATAAGATTTTTGTGATAATTCTATAATCTTTTGTAGCTGTTCTGGAGAAATTTCAGCCGAAAAAGAAACAGAAAAAGTGTGCCCATCATCTTTTCCTAAAACAGAAGGGAAATTACCATTACCTATTGTTCTGATACCTGGTACATTAGGGTAAAATCCATAGGTATATTGGTTTTGTCCTTGTGTGATTCCTATAAAAGTATGTCCTACATTCAGTCCTTTTTTAACATTTCCAGTTCCGGGGTTGGGCTCATCTACATAAATGGTTAATGTAGCACCTTTATTGAGGTCTACTGTGCTAAAGAAGCATTTATTATTAGATATAGGGTGGTCGGGTCTATAAATAACTGGAGCTTCTTCTTTTTCCTCTTCTGCTGTATTATCACCATCTATCGCTAAACCAGCGCCAACATTACTGCTTCCTCTTCCACCTTCTTTTATAGGAAACCCATTATTATTAGGTTTATAAGGGGTGTAAGACGGATACGGAGTGTAAGAATTATTAATACGCTTTTTACGCTTTCCATAAACCGTTACTTCTTCTAATTGAAAAGGATTCTCTTCTGGTTCACCTCCGTTACAATCACAATCTCCTCCAGAATCGCGGCTTATTTCTGTACAACAATCATAATAAACGCTCAGTATACTAATGTCAAAATCTCTTTTTTTTCTTCCTGCTTGCGCTGCCTCAGCATCTACTACAAGCCTATAATTTGCCTTAACTTTGGGTACCAACTGGTGGCTAATCACCCCATCGGTCATTCGGTAGGCTGAGATAAACTCTCCTTTGAGGGTAAACAAATAGAAGTCGGCATTTACAATGCGGTTGTCGTTAGTAAGGCTGTCTGGCTCTGTAATAAAAAGGTATGGTTCAGTAACACCGTCTTCTTTTAAGAAGAGCATTTCGGCACTTAAGTCACTACCTACAATGGTTACCGGTATTTTAGAATAAGCATCACCAACGAGTGTTTGTGTTTGCTCAAAATACCGCCAATCGGTTTCTAATTCAATAAACGGGTACTTCCTACGGCTTACACTGTTGGCAGTGCGTTTCTGGTTTTCCGAAGCCTCAAAAAGGCTCTTGGCTTCGTTTAAGCTCACTACCGCTTGTGGGTCTACTACGGCAGGAACAGGGTCTTGTTGTGGTGCCTCAGGGGCATCTTCACGTTGGCAATAAGTAAGCGCAAGGGCTACCAATGCCAACATTCCAAATTTGAAAGTTCTTTTCCTCATTATTTGTTTATTTTATTAATTTTGCCCCAAAAGTATAATGTATTTCTTTAAAAGTCAATAGGCAAAAGTAAATTTTAACATTTCGTTTCTCCTTCAAACTTTGCTGAAAAATAGGGTAAATCCTTCATTTTAACATTTTTTTCTTAATCATTTTGTCCAAACATTGCTGAAAACACAAAGTTTAAGTCAAATCATTGTATTTTTTTCAATAACACAAACTATAATATTTAACACATTTTAATACTCTACAATCTGTATATTTAACTTATATCTCTCTCCAAGAATTTCAAATAAACTCACATTTTCTCATTCTCACATTCTCTCATTCTCTCATTCTCCCATTTCCTCATTTTCTAATTCTCCCATTTCCTCTGCCCGTGCGACTCGCATTCCTTTAGCTTCAAATAAACCTTGATTGTCAAACTGATATGTGTTGTCTTTTTTTAGAGCTTGTCCCCCTTCGGGGGTTCGGGGGCTTTTGTCATTTTCTCATTTTCTCATTCTCTCATTTTCTCATTCTCTCATTCTCCCATTTTCTCATTAATTTAAATTTGGTGGTTGAGTATTAAATTTGTACCTTTGCACTCTATTATATCACGTAGCAAGTAAATGAACAATAACACCCCCTATCATACTCCTGTACTCTTAACGCAAAGCATTGAGGGACTGAATATCAAAGATAATGGCACTTATGTCGACGTTACCTTTGGTGGTGGAGGGCATTCGCGCGAAATCTTAAAGCACCTCGGTAAAAACGGACGCCTCTATGCGTTCGACCAAGATGCCGACGCCCTTAATAATACCATCGATGATGAACGTTTTACTCTTATTCAGCAAAACTTTAAGTATCTGCGTCAGTATTTGCGCTTTTATGGAGTAACACAAGTAGATGGGGTTTTGGGTGATTTTGGGGTTTCCTCTCACCAGTTCGATGTAGCTCAGCGTGGTTTCTCTACTCGTTTTGAAGGTACACTCGATATGCGTATGAACCAGCAAGCTCCTCTTTCAGCTCAAGAAGTCGTCAATGAGTATGGCGAGATAGAACTCACTCATATCTTTTTTCAATATGGCGAACTGAAAAATGCCAAAGCGATAGCCCGTGCCATAATCAGTTACCGAGAGCAGAAGCCAATACGCTTAGGCAGTGAACTACAAGAGGCAGTAAAAGCTCTCTTGCCTAAATTTAAAGAGAACAAAGTGTTAGCACAAATCTATCAAGCCATTCGTATAGAGGTAAATGCCGAAATAGAAGCTTTGGAATCATTTTTGCTACAACTCCCTGCCGTAGTCAAGCCCCAAGGGCGTATCAGCCTTATCAGCTATCATTCACTCGAAGACCGCTGTGTAAAACGCTTCATTCGAGATGGACAGTTAGAAGGAGCTCCTGAGAAAGATTGGTATGGCAATGTGTCAGTACCCTTTAAAAAAGTAGGCGGTCTCATCACTCCTGATGATACTGAAATAGCACAAAACAGCCGTGCCCGTAGTGCCAAACTCCGTATCGCCGAACGTTTAAACTCATAACTGAAAAAAAATGGGAAAAGCCACTGATGAAATAAAGAATATATTGCGAGGAAAATTTTTGGTAGAAGGTAAAGAAGCTACCCGAAATTGGTTCTTCATAAGCTTCCTTTTTGCTTTGGGAGTTATAATGATAGCCAGCTCGCATATGGTAGACCGCAAAGTGCACCAAATAGCTAAGCTCAACGACGAAGTAAATGAGCTCAAGAGTGAATTCGTCGATGTGCGTTCGCGTTTGCAGAAAGTGCGTTTGGAGTCTTCACTTTTAGAACAATTAGAAAGTAAAGGACTCAAACAACCCGAAAAACCACCACAAAAGATAAAGGCAATTGTAGAAGAGTAATCTTTGAGATAATAGATAATACAAGTAGAAAGAAGCATTGGAAAAAAACGATAAAAAGATAACATCGCGCACTTATTTGGTAGCCATTATGATGCTACTGATGATAGGTGTCATTGCGGTAAAGCTCATAAAAATACAAATTGACGGTGATGAGTATCGCGCCAAAGTAGACGAAACTACCTTGCGAGAAGCTGATATTATCCCCAGTCAAGGTAATTTGTATTCTGATGATGGTAGCTTGCTTGCCACTTCGGTAACTCGGTATGATATCCGTTGGGACGGTATTGCGCCTTCCAGAGCTAATTTCAATAGGTATGTAAAACCCCTCAGCGATTCGCTTTCGCGTATGTTTGGAAAACCCAATAGCTATTACTTAAATCTCTTTAAAAAAGAACGTAGCTTAAAGAATCGCTATATGCTCGTAGCCACTAATCTGGGTTATAGCGAGTACTCCCGAATCAAGAAATTCCCCCTCTTCAATAAAGGTCCTTATAAAGGCGGTATTATCGTCGAGCGCAATATAAAACGCGAATATCCATTAGGAGGTATTGCACACCGCAGTATCGGCTATGCCCGTACTGATGAAACAGGCTATACTACCCGTGTAGGTTTGGAAGGTGCTTATGCCAGCTATTTGTTAGGAACCAAAGGTCGACGCGTAGAACAAAAAATAGCACAAGGACAGTGGAAACTTGCCAGTGGTTTTAATATCATTGAACCTAAGGACGGCTACGATGTAGTGTCTACCATCAATATCAATATCCAAGATATCGCTCACCACGCTTTGCTTACACAACTTAAAAAATACAAGGCTCAGCACGGTTGTGTGATAGTAATGGAGGTGAATACAGGTGAGATAAAAGCTATTTCTAACTTAGAGCTGAATACTAGAAACGATACATATTCTGAGCGTTATAACTTTGCTATTGGTGAAGCACACGAACCTGGTTCAGTCTTCAAACTAATGACGGTAGTAGCCGCTATGGAAGCCCGCAATATCGATACGACTTATGTGGTAGATATCAAGGAAGGAAAGCAACAGTATTACGATAAGACTTTTCAAGACTCTCAACATAGGTTTACAGGAAATATAAGTCTGAACAAAGCTTTTTCGGTCTCTTCTAATGTCGGAATGACTGAACTCGTGCATAGTCTCTTTTCAAAGTCTCCTTCTGATTTTACTACCAAGCTCATTCAAATGAACCTAAATCAACCCTTAGGCTTACCTATTCTAGGTGAAGGGATTCCCTATATTCCTACACCTCGCGACAAAATATGGAGTGGGGTAACGCTTGAGTCAATGGCAATAGGTTACTCCGTAAAGATTACTCCTTTGCAAAGCTTAGCTTTTTATAATGCAATTGCCAACGGAGGAGTAATGGTCAAACCTCGAATGATAAAAGAAGTAAAGGAATGGAATAAAACAGTAGAGAAGTTCAATGTAGAAATTGTCAATGGTAAAATATGTTCTAAACAAACTGCTGACCGTGCCAAGGGACTATTGGCTAATGTAGTAGAACGTTCCTACGGTTCAGGACATCGCCTCCATTCTCCCGATTTCTCAATGGCAGGTAAAACAGGTACAGCCCGTAAGAACTATGCCAGCGCCGATAAGAGTAAGCTTAGCTATATATCCTCATTTGCAGGCTTCTTTCCTGTCGATAACCCGAAATACTCTTGTATAGTGGTAATTCACGAACCCGATAAGAGTGTAGGTTTCTATGGTGCCGATGTATCAGGTCCTGTATTTAAGAGTATTGCTCATAAAATCTATACCAATTCGCTGTTGATGGATACGGTAGAAAACGTAGATAAAATATCAGCCAGTACTACTACAAACTACGAAGATTACTACACCAAAGCTGCTAAGTACAAAACCATAATGCCCGACCTTAGTGGTATGAACGTAATGGACGCTGTTGCTCTCTTGGAGAATATGGGCTTACGAGTGAAATTCTCAGGTGAAGGTAAAGTAAGCGCACAATCAATTGCCAAAGGTACTAAAGTGCCCCGCAATATAGTAGTAGTGTTACAATGTGGCAAATTAGAGAATTAACATTATGAACTTAAAAACATTACTTAAAAACATCACTATAAAAACTTCCCTTTATGTGGAAGATAAAGATATCACCTCTGTTTGTTTTGACTCTCGAAAGGCGGAAAAAGGAAGTATGTTTGTTGCCATCACTGGCACTCAGTCTAACGGACACGAATACATAGACCAAGCTATACGCAGTGGTGCTAACGCCATCGTATGTGAGCAATTACCTCAACAGTCCTTGCCTGGTGTAAGTTATATAGTAGTTCCCAATAGTCATAGTGCTTTAGCCTTGATTGCAGCTAACTTCTATGGCAATCCTTCCGAAAAACTTACCTTAGTAGGCGTAACAGGTACTAACGGAAAGACTACTATTGCAACGCTTCTCTACCAATTGTTTAGAAAAGTAGGACAAAAAGCAGGTTTGCTCTCTACAGTGGCAGTATACGTAGACGACCAGCGTTTTGAAGCTACTCACACCACCCCCGACCCTCTTCAACTGAATCATTATCTGCACTTAATGATACAACAAGGGGTGAAATACTGCTTTATGGAAGTGAGCTCTCACGGTATCGACCAGCATCGTACCGAAGGACTACAGTTTGCAGGAGGAATTTTCACTAACCTCACCCGCGATCACCTTGACTATCACAAAACCTTCGCTGCCTATCGCGATGTGAAAAAGCGTTTCTTTGATGCGTTGCCTGCTACCGCTTTTGCCTTAGTAAACAACGATGATAAGAATGGGGCTTTTATGCTACAAAATACCAAAGCCCAAAAGAAAACATACGCGCTTAAAACTCACGCAGATTATAAGGCATATATCATCGAGAGCAGATTTGACGGCTTGCTGTTGCGTATCAATCAGCACGAGGTATGGACAAAACTCATAGGTGAGTTTAATGCCTATAACCTTTTGGCGGTATATGCTACAGCTACTCTATTGGGTATTAACGAACTCGAAATGCTTACTCTTATCAGTGCCATAGAACCTGTGGCAGGACGTTTTCAGTATGCAGTATCGGCTACGGGAGTGATTACCATAGTGGATTATGCTCATACCCCCGATGCCCTTGAAAACGTTCTAAAAACCATCAACGATATACGCACTCACAACGAGACCCTCACTACCGTAGTGGGCTGTGGAGGTAATCGCGACAAAGGTAAACGTCCTATAATGGCTGATATAGCTACAACCCTCAGCGATAATGTAATCCTCACTTCCGACAATCCTCGAAACGAAGAACCTGAGACTATTCTCACCGAAATGCAACAAGGGGTACAGCCACAATACTTTCACAAAGTACAAACCATCACCGACCGTCGTCAGGCAATACAATCCGTTTGCAAGAATGCCAAAAAGGGAGACATCATTCTCATCGCCGGTAAGGGACACGAAACTTACCAAGAAATTAAAGGCGTTAGACACCATTTCGACGACTTTGAAATCGTACGGGAATACTTGGAGCTCTATAAGAAATAAGATTAGGTTTTAAGAGAGGAGTTTTTAAGTATTTACATCATTATAAAATAAACTTTTCCAAGAACTTAAAGCTCTTGGAAAAGTCTATTATGCCACTACTTTGTTTTAAGATTTAAATTGTATAAATTTATTTTTCTTATACGACGTTCATTAAGATAAAAAAAGCTCCAACAAAGTTGGAGCTTTTATCGTGACCTCGACAGGATTCAAACCTGTAACCTTCTGAGCCGTAATCAGATGCGCTATTCAGTTGCGCCACGAGGCCATTGTTGTTCTTGTTTTACGGGTGCAAAGGTACGACCTTTTTTGAAACCTGCAAACTTTTTCACAACTTTTTCACAAATTATTTTCTTCTTACTTTACTTGCACTCTCCAGCCGAAGGGATCTTCAGCCTTGTTATACTGAATGTTAAGTATCGCTTGTTTAATTTTATCGGTGTACAATTCTGCAGGGCGATTTACGCTGTAATCCTTGCCTTTATAGCCAAATCCAGATATAGGGCTAATCACCGCAGCCGTTCCACAACCAAATGCTTCTTTCAATTCACCTTTTTCAGCTGCTTCGATAAGTTCGGTTACTTTCACTGGGCGTACTTCGGTTTTGATACCTAATCTTTCGGCTACTGCAATGATACTTTTACGAGTTACTCCATCGAGAATACGCTCACTAGTAGGGCAAGTAACAAGGGTGTTACCAAAACGGAACCATAGGTTCATTGTGCCTGCTTCTTCTAAGAATTGGTGAGTAGCATCATCTGTCCACATCACTTGTTGGTAACCTTCATTGGCAGCTTCCTGAGTAGGGAAAAACTGACCTGCGTAGTTACCTGCAGCTTTAGCAAAACCAAAACCACCATTAGCAGCACGGCTATAATAGTCTGCTATTTTTACTTTTACATCGCCTTTGTAGTAAGCTTGTACAGGGGCAGTAATGATCATAAAGAGGTAGTTTTTAGCAGGAGCCGCTTGCACGCCAGCAGTAGTAGCAATCATAAATGGGCGCAAATAGAGGGCATTGCCAAATCCAGGTTTTATCCACTCACTATCAATATCTACAAGAGTGCGGAGTGCCTTATCAAACCATTCTTCGGGGAACTCAGGCATTGCTAATCGTGTGCAGGATTTATTGATACGTTTGTAGTTTTCTTGCGGACGGAATAGAAAAACGTGTCCGTTGTCGTCCTTATAAGCTTTCATTCCCTCAAAAACAGCTTGCCCGTAGTGGAATACGCTTGCCGAAGGCTCAAGGGTAATAGGAGCATAAGGTTTGATGGTTGGGTTTTGCCACTGACCGTCTTTATATTCACAGATGAACATATGGTCGGCAAAAGTTTTACCAAAACTCAGTTTTGAAAAGTCTATTTGGTTAATACGACTTTCTTTTACTTTTTCAATCTTTAAATTCATATTGTTTTAGTTTTTGATTCTGTCTAAATTTTTGTCAAAGGTACAAAATATTTTTTAACTTTGTCGCGTAAAATACAAAAATCTTTACCTATATTTTTCAACACACTAACTATTAAACGATTACTTGTCACCTTTTATCTTTTACCTGAACAATGACTCACAAACTTATAAGAACCTCTGATGGCTCTACTAGCCTTTATATTCCACAGTTGGACGAGACCTATCACTCGGTACACGGTGCGCTTCAAGAAACCCAACACGTGTTTATCAAAAACGGATTGCAACTGTTTGACCATCAAAGCATCTCTATCTTAGAAATTGGCTTTGGCACGGGGCTTAACGCTTTGGCTACTTACAAGGAACACGAATCTTTGCAACTGAATATTCGTTACGAAACGGTAGAAGCCTATCCGCTTTCGTGGGACGAAGCCTCGCAAATGAACTTTCCACAGATGCTCAACGCTCCAGCACTCGTGCCCGTTTTTGAGCAGATGCACCGTTGTGAGTGGAACAAACTCATTACCCTATTACCCTCTTTTAGTTTCAAAAAGCGATTACAACGTTTTGAAACTATCAACGATACCGATACTTTCGACCTTATTTATTTCGATGCTTTTGGGGCGCAAGTACAACCCGAATTGTGGCAAGAAGCTATTTTCCAACGAATGTACACTGCTCTCAAACAAGGAGGCTATTTAGTAACTTATGCTGCCAAAGGCTCTGTGCGTCGTGCAATGCAGGCTTGTGGCTTTACAGTGGAACGATTGCCTGGTCCGCCTATGAAAAGGGAAATGTTACGCGCTCACAAGGATTAAAGCCTAGATGTTCGTTTTCTACATACAAAGAAAAAGGTATATTGTTTGTATACAGCGCTCCAGTACCTAACCCTTGGGGCATTGGGTTGTGAAGTGTGTACGTCCATTGTGCAATAGCATTGAGTCCTATATTGCTCTCCAAAGCCGATGTTACCCACCAACCTATATCCAATGCTTCAGCAAGAGTTATCCATTCTTCAGAACCTCTATAGCCTCCTATGAGCGAAGGTTTTAAAATGATATACTGCGGTTGTATCTCTCTCAGAAGTCGTTGTTTTTCTTCAGAAGTAAATATCCCTATCAGCTCCTCATCAAGGGCGATAGGCAGAGGTGTTTGCTCACACAGTTCAGCCATCGCTTCCCACTGTCCTGCGCGTATAGGTTGCTCAATAGAGTGTAATTGCAAAGTAGCCAAGCGTTCTAAATACCTCAGTGCTTCAGTTGCTTGAAACGCACCATTAGCATCTACCCGTATTTCTATATCGCTTGCCGAAAACTCATTGCGCAAGGCTTTCAAGATACGGTATTCTTCTTCAAAGTCGATCGCTCCTATCTTCATTTTGATACAGCGAAAACCCTGAGCGAGTTTCTCTTTTATCTGCGCTTTCATAAAGTCGGGAGAACCCATCCAAATAAGTCCATTGATAGGTATAGCGTCTTTGCCCTTCGTAAAATTTGAAGGAAAGAGCTCGTACCACTGTGGAGCTACTACCGACCTAAATGCTTGTTCCACCCCAAATTGTATAGACGGAAAAGTCTTGAGCTCTTCTAATAAAGCCTTTTCTCCCAAGTGTAAGTGTTGTTCTACCCATTGCAGTTTTGCTTCATAATTAGGTACATCATCGGCACTAAGTCCACGAAAGAGGTTGCATTCTCCTATGCCTTTTTTGTCCTCTTGTTCTATTACCAAAAAGAAGGTTTCTTTGGAGGTAAGTACTCCTCGTGATGTCCCCGAAGGTTGTTTAAAATTGAGAATGTGTTTAATCATAATTTGTCGATTTGGTGCGAGCCGCACGAACAATTTGCTAATTTTCTAATTGCTAACTACTAATTTTCTATGGTTTTTATCTATTTGTATCAATTCGACTGTCGTATAAGTATCAGGCAAGTATTTTTCAACCTTTTCCGCCCATTCAATAAAACACCAATCGCCCGAATAGAGGTATTCTTCAAAACCAATATCAAAAGCTTCTTCCTCATTTTTGATACGGTAAAAATCAAAATGGTAAATACGACTATCAGCACCTTCATAAGGGTTCACAAGGCTAAAAGTAGGGCTGCTCACATTGTCGGTACTACCTAAGGCACGCACCAAGGCTTTGATGAGTGTTGTTTTGCCAAATCCCATTCCTCCTCTAAAAATCACCACTTTGCAGTGTAAGTGAGGAAGAAGTTTTTTCGCAATAGTATCGATATCCGCTAAAGTGTAGGTAAATTCCATAACGTTATTTTTGAGGGCAAAGGTAGCAAATAATTGCGAATGACCTCCGTTCGACATTGAAAAGAATTTTTAATGTTATATACAGAAATCTTAAAAAATCAAAAAATGGAAATTAATTAAATTATAGAAATTATATTATTTTTAACTATTGTATATCAGGTGTTATACCCTTTCTATACCAATCTTCCAAGATTCGTTCAAGCTTCCTATAAGCTTCCTATAAGCTAAGTATAAGTTATCTCCTAAATTTAGAAGTTCTTTTTATTTTAAAAAATATTCTTTTTTTCTTTTTTGTTTTCAAAAACTTTCGTATCTTTGACCCGAAATTAGTATTTGCTAATTGTTATTGTCGATTATTCATTGAATATGATATATATAGAATTATTAATCGTGCTTCTCGCTATCTTTGTAGGAGCCAGAGTAGGAGGTATTGGGCTCGGTATCTTCGGTATGATAGGTTTAGGAATTCTGGTTTTTTGTTTCGGACTCAAACCTGGTAATCCGCCTATCGATGTAATGCTTATCATTGTAGCAGTTATTACAGCGGCTGCTACCTTGCAAGCAGCGGGAGGTTTAGATTATTTGGTGAAGGTAGCCGAGAAAATTCTGCGCAAAAATCCCGCTATGATTACCTTCTTGGCACCCGTAGTCTGCTACTTTTTTACTTTGTTTTCAGGTACAGGCCACATTGCCTATTCGCTTTTGCCTATCATCTCCGAAATTGCTACCGATAGCAAGGTACGCCCTGAGCGTCCCCTTTCTATATCCGTAATAGCTTCGCAACAGGCTATTACAGCCAGCCCTATTTCGGCAGCTACAGCCGCTTTACTTTCAGCTGAGCTCTTAGGTAGTAAAGGTATTACGTTAGGTAATATCCTGATGGTATGTATCCCCGCTACGATTATCGGGGTGATTGTAGGCGCCATAGCCGTGAGTTTTATGGGCGTTCCTCTCGAAAAAGACCCTGAATACCAACGCCGTTTACGTGAAGGTCTTTTAGAAAAAGAAAGTCATACCGCTTCGCAAATGACCGGTAAAGACCTGCAAAGAGCCAAAACGTCAGTGATTATATTCCTTATAGGAGTCCTCTCTATCGTACTTTTTGGTTCTATTGATACCTTGCGTCCATCTTTTGAAGTAGGAGGTGAGAAAGTACAGATGGGAATGACCCAACTCATCGAAATTATAATGATGTCTATCGCTGGCTTGATGATTATCTTTGCTCGAGTAGACATCAACAAAGCAGTAAAAGGTTCGGTATTTATTGCAGGTATGCAAGCTGTGATAGCTATTTTTGGGATTGCTTGGATGGGCGATACCTTTTTCAATGGCAATATTGAGTTCTTCAAAATGCACATCGAACAAATAGTTACTCAATATCCTTTCCTTTTTGCAGTAGCCCTTTTTGTAATGTCTGTTCTTTTATTTAGTCAAGCCGCTACGGTACGAACTCTTTATCCGTTAGGGATTGCCTTAGGCATTCACCCAATGGCAATGATAGCAATGTTCCCTGCGGTGAATGGCTATTTCTTTATTCCTAATTATCCTACCATAGTAGCTGCTATCAATTTCGATAGAACTGGCACCACTCGCATAGGCAAGTACGTGCTGAACCACTCGTTCCAAATTCCTGGTTTTGTAGCTACTATTGTAGCCATTGCGGTAGGTTACCTAATAATTATGTTTATGTGAAAAATCTAATTTTTAATTCTTAACTTTCCATTCAAAACTAATAACTAAAATTATATATGATGACATTGATGAAAAAAATTGCCCTCTCATTGCTCTTAATGATGACTGTGGCAGTCTTTGCGCAACAAAAGCCAAAGATTCGTATTTTAGCTACCGGTGGTACTATCGCAGGAGTAAGTAAATCAAATACTGAAACCAACTATAAAGCTGGTGAGCTCGGTATTTATCAACTCTTGGAAGCAGTGCCCGAAGTGAAGAATATAGCCAATATAAGTGGTGAACAGATTGTGAAAATCGGTTCACAAGATATGAACGATGAGGTATGGCTCACTCTTGCCAAACGCATCAACCAGCTCTTAAATAAAGAAGGATATGATGGTGTGGTAATCACTCACGGTACCGATACAATGGAAGAAACCGCCTACTTCCTCAACCTTACTGTACACAGCAAAAAACCTGTGGTAATGGTAGGAGCAATGCGCCCTGCTACCGGTATGAGTGCCGATGGTCCTCTAAACCTTTATAACGCAGTAGTAACAGCTGCCGATAAAAATGCTATGGGGCGTGGAGTAATGGTGTGTATGAACGACATCGTACTTGATGCCAAAGATGTGATTAAAACCAATACTGTAGCCGTCGAAACTTTCCAAGGAGCTAACTATGGCAAATTGGCATATATTCACAACGGTAAGGTATTCTTTAATCGCACTCCTGAAAACAAACACACTTATCAATCAGTGTTTAATGTTGATAATTTGAAACAATTGCCTAAAGTAGGTATCGTATACAGTTATTCTAACGTATCCGAATTGCCAATGAAAGCCTTTATGGACGCTAAATTTGATGGTATTGTACACGCAGGAGTAGGTAATGGTAACCTCTATCACACTATCTTCGATTTGGCAGTAAAAGCTAGAGAGCAAGGCATTCAGTTTGTGCGTTCTTCACGCGTACCTACAGGAGCAACAACTCTCGATGCCGAAGTAGATGATGCTAAATATCAATTTGTAGCTGCACAAGCACTCAACCCACAAAAAGCTCGTGTTCTATTGATGTTAGCACTCACTAAAACCAAAGACTGGAAACAAATCCAAAAATACTTTAATGAATATTAGAAATCAGGAATTAGGTAATAGGAATTAGCTATTTCCTAATTCCTAACTTCTATTTCCTAAAAAAGAATACGTATGAAAAAGATATTATTAGCAGTGAGCCTCCTCATAGGAGGTATCGCCTCAGCGCAACAAGATTTGCAAGACCAAATCAACCAATTGAGGGCAGAAATCGACCAGTTAAAAGCTACTGCTCCTGCGCCTCTACCTATGTCACAAGATGGAGAAGAAAACCCTATTCATAAGAAGTTTAATATGTACTTCAACTTTCAATCGAGCTTTGATCTTGAAAAAGTAAAAGACCAAGATATGACTGCTCAATTCAAAGCGCCCCAATTGCGATTGGAGGTTCGAGGTGATATTACCGACCGTATTTTCTATCGCTTCCGTCATCGTTTGAACAAATCAAATGCAGCGACTTCTTTGGATAATCTCGCCAAAGCTACCGATATGCTCTATGCAGGTTTCCGTTTAGACGATAAATGGACACTTACTGCAGGTAAAATGTGCCAAGCGTGGGGAGGTTTTGAGTTTGACCTAAACCCAATGAATATCTATGAATACTGTGATTTCATTGAGAATATGGATAACTTTATGTTAGGAGCAATGATAACCTATGCACCTAATAAAAACCACGAGTTCAATTTGCAGATTACTGATGTACGCAATGATAGCTTTGAAGCACTTTATGGAACAGCTACGAATACTATCAATGCGAGTAAAGCACCTCTTACTTATATTTTTAATTGGAATGGTAACTTGTTTGACAATCTTATCCAAACTCGTTGGGGAGGAGGTTTGCAAAGTGAAGCCGACGGCTATAACAACTGGATGTTGATGTTGGGTACAAAGCTTAATTTACCTAAGTTCCAAGTCTTCTTTGATTATATGATGGCTAATGAACAATTGGATAGATTGAAATATACTCCGATGAGTAGCACAGTACTTGTAAAAGATGCTAAGTACAATAGTTTTGTACTAAAAGCAGAATATCAACCTATTCCTCAACTCAATATCTTTGCACAAGGTTTATACGAAACTGCTAAAAATGACCTTACTGATAATAAAATGACAGGTATAGGTTATTTTGCAGGGGTTGAATACTTACCTTTTGAAAAGCAAGACTTGCGGTTCTTCTTGGCTTATATAGGAAGAAGTCGTGAAAACAAGCTTACGAATGTAACTACTGATACCAATCGCGTAAGTATTGGGTTGATGTACCGTATTAAGGCGTTTTAGTAAACAGTGAATATAGCTGTTAAACATATTACATTACAACAATTCTCCACACCTGTACGTGTGGAGAATTATTGTGTATTTATATTTCGAGGAGAAGGAACTATTGCCGTAGATACGGTGCCCTATCCCTATGAAGGTAATACACTACTTTTTCTATCACCTTATCAATATTTTCAATGGGTAGAAGGCACTGCCAATGATAGCCTACTGTTGGAATTCCACGGTGATTTCTACTGTATTGAGTACCACAAAAAAGAAGTAGCCTGTAACGGACTCTTATTTAACGCTATCTTCTTGCATCCTCATATCAAGGTTACTGATAAACGTTTTGCTGAAATAATAACTCTTTTTGAACGTATAGAAGACGAAAGCAAAACGCCTTCCCTTTATTCAGAACCAGTACTCAAATCATACTTGCAACTTATTTTGGCTTTAGCAAGTAAAGAAAAAAGCTTATTGTTAGAGCATACCTCTCTTAAAACTGAACATCATTTGGCTAACGACTTTCAAAAACTCTTAGAAGACCATTTTATTACAGAACGCAACGTGTCGTTTTATGCATCAGCATTATGCCTTACTCCCGATAGTTTTAGCAAGAAAATAAAAGCACTTTTAGGGAAAACACCCAATAAACTCATACAAGAACGTGTAGTGCTCGAAGCTAAAAAACTGCTTCATCTCACCTATAAATCCATTAAAGAAGTAGCCTTTGAACTCAACTTTGAAGATGAGTTTTATTTCAGTAGGTTTTTTAAGAAAAATGTAGGTCTCTCACCCAAACACTTCCGAAAAAAGGTGGGAATCTCTATCGTTGCCCAGCCTAAAACGGAAAAGTCTATGAAATAACCTTTTTTATCCATTCGAGATACAAAATAATGCCGTATCTTTGCCCCCGCAAATAAAAAGTTAATTTTAAATATTAAATCACTATGCAAAAATTATTATCATTTTTAGCCGATAGCGAACGTTGCTTTGTAAACTTTATCAGGGTCGCTATCTTTATTGTAATGGCTTGGATTGGTGGACTTAAAGTGTGCCAGTACGAAGCCGATGGTATTGTTCCCTTTGTAACGAATAGCCCGTTTATGAGTTTCTTCTACAACAATTCAGGCAAAACTGCCATTGATGAGAACGGCGTGACAGGTGAAGCAAACAAAGGTAAAGAAGTAGCTCAATACAAGCTACACAAGAATCCTGAAGGGAAGATGGTAAAAGCTAATATTGAATGGCATAAAGAGAACGGTACTTATGTGTTCTCATATGGTTTAGGTGCTTTTATTTGTTTGATAGGATTCCTTACTTTACTCGGTATTTGGTCGCCTAAAATAGGGGTGATAGGAGGCTTACTCACTTTTGGTATGAGTATAGTTACCCTCTCTTTCCTCATCACGACTCCTGAGGTGTATGTGCCTAACTTAGGTGGAGATATGCCTACGCCTGCTTATGGATTCCCTTATCTATCGGGAGCGGGACGTTTAGTATTGAAAGATATTATTATGTCGGCAGGTGGATTGATAGCAGCCTCAGAAGCTGCTCGCCGATTGCTAAAAAAGAATTAGAATTAAGGAAATATTAATTCTATCATCTAATTATAAGGGCTGTCTACCGCAAGGTAGACAGCCCTTTATATAATAAGTAAAGTGGGATTATTTATCTTCAAAAGTCCAATCGCCACGCACTTTAAGCACTTGTTCTATAATATCGCGCACAGCTCCCTGTCCGCCTTCAAGATGCGAAATATAATCGGATACGGCTCTTACTTCGGGCACGGCATCTACGGGGCAAATAGCCAATCCTGCTCGCTTCATTGGAGGGATATCGGGCATATCGTCACCCATATAAAGTATTTGTTCTCTTTTAAGATGTTTTTCCTTTTGGTATTTCAAAAAGGTTTCGAGCTTTTGGTGACGGAGCATAAAGATATCTTTTACACCGAGGTTTTCGAAGCGTTTTTGTACGCCTACGTTACCTCCTCCTGTAATGATACATATGGTGTACCCTTTGGCGATAGCTGTTTTTACTGCAAATCCGTCCTTCATATTCATACTGCGCAATAGGTCGCCGTCGTTATTTACAAACACTTGAGTATTGGTAAATACGCCATCAACATCAAAAATAAAAGTTGTGATGTTCTTTAAACGTTCTTTATAGTTCTTTCTTTCCATAGGTGTTTATTATTGATTTTGTAATTATATTGTATATTTCTCGTTCATAACCTGCAAGCAAAGCTAAATGGTTAGCAATAGTTTGAGTGTCGCCACGTCGTGCAGGTCCTGTTTGTGCTTCGAGGGCGGGCATTGTTTGGAGTTTTTCGAAAGTATTTTTGAGCAAAGGTTCTAATATTTCAAATGGAATGGCGTGTGCCTTGCATATTCTTTGACTGATAGCCACCAAATGATTGGTGAAATTATTAACGAAAACAGCCGATAGGTGCATTATACTGCGTTGGTAACTACTCAGCAGATACACCTTTGTGGAAAGCTTTTGAGCTAATGGGTATAGAAATCTTTTCATATCCTCAGTATGTTCAGCCTCTAAACAAAAAGGAATGTTTGAAAAATCGACCTGAGTGCTTTTTGAAAAGGATTGTAAAGGGTAAAATACGCCACGTCGGTTTTTGGGTGAGAGTACTTCCATAGGGGTATTGCCAGAGGTGTGCACTACCAATTGCCCCTCGAAAGGAAGGAAGGCTGAAACTTCACTAATAGCTTCGTCTTTCACGGCTATAATACATATATCGGTGGGGCGCAAGTCGGTAAGGCTGTGAATTTTATCTACCTGAAAATCATTAAACTCAGGACTAAATTCACTACGGTTATACAACTGCCGAAGGTGCACCTCAGGGAGCTGATAGAGAACTTTGGTGAGGTGATAAGCCACATTGCCTCCTCCTATGATACTAATATTAATAGCCATATTGACTGCAAAAAAAATGTTAAAAATTGCTTTTTCGCGAATATTCTTCAAAAAAAGACAAGGTTCTGTTTTTTCACCTCAAAAATACAAAAGGTTGATAATCAATGAATATTTTTAGTTCTTATCTTTTACTTTACCCCTACTTTACTCGAACCTAAGACGAAGGTAAGACGAACCTAAGACGAAGCTAAGGCGAAGGAAAGAAGGTATTAAGCTGAATATCAAACGGAAAAAAGCTGTATTTAGTTTATTGAGAAAAAAATGTTAAAATTGCGTTTTTGGCGAAAAAAACGCAAAAAAATAAATATCATATATTCAGTAAGGGCACAAAGGTAGGAAAATAAAAGCAAATGACAAATTTTATAGAAAAAGTATATAGATTCATTTATTTTGTATATATTTGCAAAAAAATAGGGCTCATTGTATTATCTGCTAGGCAGATATGAATGGAATAAAAAACTTCTTTTGTTGATTTTCAACGGATAAGAAGATTAAGTATTAGTTAGATTGCCAATTGTAAAAAACGGATTGTCAATGAATTTATTTAGAAGATTATTTAAAAGAAATGATATAAAAAGTGAAGATGAAGCACGCAAGTTAAATGAACAGCTTCCTGCTGATGAGCAATTTGCGATGAACTTTACTAAAAATGGCGGAAAGTTTATTTATTGCACTACCGAAATACAGGTGCAAGAGGTTTTTCGGCATATACTGAAAGAGTTGGGCGTATATGTGAAGATGAGTAGTAATGCTTCTCACACTATTAAAACAATGTTTGAAGAACACACGCCACTGTTTACTGCCGATATCGAAACTTCGAACGTGTATTTGACGGATTGTGAGTATCTTATCACTACTTTGGGCGGGATTATGCTCTCTTCGCATCAGTTGAGGCATAAGAATATCAATGAATTACCTGAAATATTCATTGTCTTTGCCAAAACGAGTCAGATGGTGAGAGATATCCCTGAAGGAATGAGAGGCATAAAGAACAAATACCCACAACAATTTCCTACGGGGCTCATTACGCTACAAAGTTTTACCGATGACCCTGAGAAAAATAGTATCAACCATTACGGCACGAGTTCTAAGAGGACGTACCTGATACTCTTAGAAGATTTACCTATTGATAAATAATAATTTATGAACGAACTCTTCAAAAGAACCATTACAGGCTTTATTTATGTCTTTCTATTGCTATCGGCGATTATGCTCAATGCTGATGCTTTTGACTTCTTGTTTTTATCCTTTGGTATTATTTGTTTATTTGAGTTTAAAAGGCTTATCAGATTAAAGGAATTGCATATATTTTTGCTTTTTTTGTTGGTTTGGTGGCTGTTTATTCACTTAAAAACTTATCCTTTCTCGGTTTATATACTGCTTTTGGCTACTTTGCTTACCAATATATACCTCACGATGATGCTTTTCAACGAAAAAACGCCTATCCGCAAGCAAAGTAACAATACAAAACTGCTTATTAGCCTACTGTATATAGGAGGCGGTTGTATATTTATGCCTCTGATTTACAAATATGAGAATAATCCGAATCCTAATTATTTTTATCAGAATATATTCAACAACGAGTCGCAAATTACAATGATAGGACTGTTGTGTATTATATGGGCGAGTGATAGTTTTGCGTATCTTACAGGCAAAGCCTTTGGCAAACACAAGCTCTTTGAGCGCATTTCGCCTAAGAAAACTATTGAGGGTTTTGTGGGCGGACTCATAGGGGCGATGCTTATCGCTACGGCTATTTCGTATTACAGTGGCAGACCACTATGGCAATGGCTTATGTTGGCAGTGATTTTGGTGGTTACCGGTGCGGTAGGCGACCTGGTAGAGTCTAGCTTTAAACGAACTGCTAAGGTAAAGGACAGCGGGACGATACTGCCAGGACACGGAGGTTTACTCGACCGCCTGGATAGCCTTATTTTTGCCTCGCCTTTTGCGTACTTAACGCTACTAATTTTTGACCTTTTTTAAAGGTAAAAGGTAAGAGGTAAAAGGTAAAAGGTAAAAAACAGAGACAGATACAAATTTAAATAAAAAATAGAGAACTTGAAGTTTGTTATGTGAGTAGAAAAAAGAAGAAAAGAATTTGAAAACTACTAATAAAAGACCAACAAAATGAGTAAAAGCATTGTAAGAGAAAAATCGAAAGATTTTGCAGTGAGGATTGTACATTTATATCAATACTTGAAAGAAACAAAGAAAGAGTTCGTTATGTCCAAACAATTGTTGAGATCAGGGACAAGTATTGGAGCAAACTTATCAGAGCAAGAGTTTGCTATTTCAGATGTTGACTATTTAAGTAAAACTAGTATTGCGCTGAAAGAAGGAGCAGAGACAATTTATTGGTTAGAACTTTTGTTTAAAACAGAGTTTTTAACAGAAAAAGAATATAATGCAATTAATAATGATTGTAAAGAAATTGTAAGTATGCTTGTGCAATCAGTTAAAACAAATAAAGAAAGACTCAATAGAGTTTAAGTTTTTATTTTTTATCTAAATAAGATGAAATTCTACAAATATCAAGGAACAGGGAACGATTTTGTGATGATAGACAATCGCAAAGGGGTATTTCCTAAAAAAAACGAAACGCTTGTGGCACAATTGTGTCATAGGCGTTTTGGTATTGGAGCCGATGGACTGATATTGCTTGAGGACGACCCGCAGTATGATTTCCGTATGGTGTATTACAATTCTGACGGACGTGAAAGTACGATGTGTGGCAATGGGGGGCGCTGTGTGGTGGCTTTTGCGAAACAATTGGGTATTATAGAACACGAAACGCTATTTATAGCTGTAGATGGGGAGCATCGTGCTACGATTGAAGGAGATAGCTACGTGCGCTTGCAAATGAAAAATGTAACTGAGGTAGAAGAACACAAAGGCTACGTATTCTTAAATACAGGGTCGCCTCACCACGTGCAATGGGTGGAAGAGGTAGATACCGTAGACGTGAAAAGCGAAGGAGCTACTATACGCTATGGAGAACTTTATGCTACTCAGGGCGGTAGTAACGTGAATTTTGTAAGCAAAGGAGAGATAGGCTTTAAAGTGCGTACCTATGAGCGTGGAGTGGAAGATGAAACTTACTCTTGCGGTACAGGGGTTACAGCCGTAGCGATTGCTCTTTATCACATAGGAGAAACCGATGCACAACAGATTACCCTGCACACTCGAGGAGGTGACTTGCAAGTGGCTTTCGATAGAGTAGGAGAGGGGTATGAGAATATCTATTTGAGTGGTAGTGCTCAATTTGTGTTTGAAGGAACAATAGAAGAGTTAAGAGGTAAAGAATGATAAAGTTAAGAGCGTTAGAACCTGAGGATATAGATTTCTTGTATCAGTTAGAAAATGAAGAGAGTTTGTGGGAGGTAAGTGAAACCCAATTACCTTTTGCCAAACATTTGTTGCAAGACTATATACAGCACGCTCATCAAGATATTTACGAAGCTAAGCAGTACCGCTATGTGATAGTGTTTGAAGAGGGAACGCCTATGGGCTGTGTAGATTTATACGATTTTAGTCCGAAGCACCGTAGAGCAGCTGTGGGGATAGCTCTTTTGCCTGTCTATCGAGGGAAAGGTTATGCCAAAGAAGCCTTGCAACAGTTGATAGCTCATACGCAACAATACTTAGACTTACACCAACTGATTGCTTATATCCCTGCAGATAATGAGGTGAGTATACGCCTTTTTGAGGGAGTAGGATTTAGTTGCAGTGGTGTACAAAAAGACTGGCTTTACAGTCAAGGAGTTTATAAAGATATGTTATTATACCAAAATATTTTCAGATAAGTCATAAAATGATACGAGATATTATTACTTATTTAGAGACCATAAACCCTATACTTGCTGCCTTATACGCTACCATTTTCACGTGGAGCGTAACAGCTTTGGGGGCTGCAGTGGTATTCTTTTTTAAGAAAGAAAACAAGACCGTGTTAGATGGTATGCTAGGCTTTACAGGAGGGGTGATGCTGGCAGCCAGTGTGTGGAGTTTGATAATACCCTCTATTAATATGACAGAAGGTGAAGGCTTTATAAAGGTTCTACCTGCTACGGTAGGGATATTTATGGGAGCACTTTTTCTTTATGTATTAGATAAGTTATTACCACACTTTCACGCCAACTTCAAACAAACAGAAGGTATTAAAACCGATTGGCAAAAAACTACTTTACTTATTTTAGCTATCACCTTGCACAACATTCCCGAAGGATTGGCAGTAGGGGTACTCTTTGGAGGAGTAGCCGCTGGTATTCCCGAAGCCTCTATTGCGGGAGCGGTAACTCTTGCTATCGGTATTGGGCTACAGAACTTTCCTGAAGGAATAGCGGTAGCGATGCCACTCAGACGTATGGGTGTGGGTAGATGTAAGAGCTTTTTTTATGGGCAACTTTCGGCTATTGTAGAACCCATAGCAGGAGTATTGGGAGCTTTTGCAGTACTCTTTTTTACCCCGATACTACCTTATGCCCTTGCTTTTGCGGCAGGAGCTATGATTTATGTGGTGATAGAAGAGGTAATACCTGAAGCCCAGCAAAATGAGAACACCGATGTTTCTACCATAGGCTTTTTAATAGGTTTTGTAGTGATGATGGCAATGGACGTAGTATTGGGCTAAGAAGATATTTCTTCACGAATATTTGCTTGATACTGAAAATATATGTATATTTGCCCAGAAAAAGAAGCAATGAGAATAGTATTAAACATTAAATATTTTTAATATGCAAAGAGACACTGATATTTTCGAACTGATTGAAGACGAAAGAGAGCGCCAAGAGTTAGGAATTGAGCTTATCGCTTCAGAGAATTTTGTGAGTGACCAAGTGATGGAAGCAGCAGGTTCTGTACTTACTAACAAATATGCCGAAGGTTACCCAGGCAAGCGCTATTATGGTGGTTGTGAGATAATAGATGAGATAGAACAAATAGCTATAGACCGAGCTAAAGTGCTCTTTGGTGCTAAATATGCTAACGTACAACCTCATAGCGGTTCGCAAGCCAATGCGGCAGTTTATGCTACTTGCCTTAAACCAGGCGATAAAATTCTCGGTTTCGACCTCTCACACGGCGGACACCTTACACACGGATCACCTGTGAATTTTTCAGGTAGATTGTACGAACCTGTATTTTATGGGGTAGAAAAGGAAACAGGAAGACTCAATTACAACAATATATTAGAAATAGCGGAACGAGAGCACCCTAAAATGATAGTAGCAGGAGCTTCGGCGTATTCTCGTGATATCGATTTTAAATGCTTTAGGGAAATAGCCGATAAGATAGGTGCTATCCTCTTTGCTGATATTGCACACCCTGCGGGGCTCATTGCCAAAGGACTCTTGAACGACCCTATCCCGTATTGCCATATTGTAACTACTACTACTCATAAAACATTGCGAGGGCCTCGAGGAGGACTTATCTTGATGGGTAAAGATTTTGAGAACCCTTTTGGTATAAAGACTCCTAAGGGAGAAGTGCGAATGATGTCGTCACTCATAGACAGTGCGGTATTCCCAGGTAACCAAGGAGGCCCTTTGGAACATATCATTGCAGCAAAAGCGGTAGCCTTTGGCGAAGCTCTTTCTGATGATTTTCTCTATTACGCTATACAAGTGCAAAAGAATGCGCGTAAATTAGCATCTGTTCTTTTAGCAAAAGGCTATGATATCATCTCAAAAGGAACTGACAATCACCTAATGCTTATTGATTTGCGCAATAAAGATGTAAGTGGTAAAGAAGCAGAAGAAGCCCTTGGTAAAGCAGATATTACTGTGAACAAGAATATGGTGCCTTTTGATACTCGCTCGCCTTTTGTAACCAGTGGTATTAGGGTGGGAGTATCAGCAATCACTACTCGTGGACTGAAAGAAGCTGATATGGAACGCATTGCCGACTTTATAGACCGTGCGATTACTAATCGAGATAATGATGAAGTGCTTGAAGAAATAGCAGAAGAAGTAAATATGTTTATGGAAGACAGACCTTTGTTTGCATATTAGTAAATTATAGGCTACTTATATAAATAAAGTATAAACATAGGCTCTTACTAAGTTTTTTGGATTTAGTAAGAGCCTTTTTGTTGCACAGTTTCGTAGAAAAAGTAACAATAGTTGAGAAGAAAAAGAAAATATTACTCAAAATATTTTGTATGTGAAAAATTTTCCCTACTTTTGCACCCCGAAAATCACTAACGAAACAATTATAAAACTCAAAATGTACAAACATTTAACTATTAAGTTATCGCTATTTATTTTACTATTTCTATTTGTAAAAGGGCAAGCACAGTCGTGTGATGAAAACGTATTAAAAGGGTTGGAAAGAACCCATATTTATTACCATAAAGAGGTAACCAAAGGCAGTAATGCTTCATTCTTCATTAAAAATCCTCTGAAAGGTACTACCTATTCATTTATAGATAAGGCAACTGGTGTTGCTTATAGCAAACTTTACACAGGTATGCCTGAGGAACTCACTATTGAGATTCCAGTAGGGAAGGTAGCTACTGAGCAGAGCTTTATATTTAGGGCTACCAACGGCGATTGTGCTTATCAATCGTTGGACAATCGCGATGTTAATAAGCGATATTATGTAATTACCCCCAATACTCAACTCAAACTTTCTCTCAGTGTCGAACATGAATGGTGTGCACACTCAGGAGCAGTGCATATGAATATGGTGGATGATGATAATGCCAATTACAATTTCTTCTTCAAAAAGCCTAATGGCAATTTTGAGCAATTGGCAGGACATTCTTATACTAGTTTAGATGCGGGTACCTACGAAGTAAAAGCGGTAAACAAGAATGACAGTAGTAAAACCTATACACAAAAAGTAAAAATAGAGAAGCTTACCAAACATGTCGATTTTCAATTGAGTAGTGTAGCCGATGTGTGTACTGGCAAAATGGCTATTTATGTAGATACTAAAAAAGGAAAGGCAGGAGGTTCAGTTGATAACAGTTATCCCCTATTTTTTACTTTGCTCAAAAATAATGTAGAGATAAAAAATCAAACTTCTCCTATATTTAAAGATGTAGAAGAAGGAGCTACTTATGAAGTGCGTGTGTATGACGTTTGTGGTACTAGTGGAGGTAACTTTTCTACTCAAACGTATAAGGTAGTTAAAAGATTAGGAGTTTTTAAAGTAACTAATCATAGTGGTTTTTCTCCTAAAGCGAATTGCCCTTATATGGTTTCATTTACCTCAGAACTTTATGTGAAAGATGCGAGAGAAATGGTTGAAAAAAACCTAATTCCTTATCCACTTGCTTTTACTTTTGAGATGACTTCACCTTCTAATAAGGTGTATCACTTCTCTTTTGTAGTGAATAACAAGCAAGAATTAGAAGAAAATTTTACTCCAACAGAAAATAGTTTTTCTCTAAGACCTCTCAAACTTTCAAATAATAATATCCCTTATGAATCAGGTAAATGGAAACTTAAAGGTACTTATACTATTTGTGGTAAACAGGATGTTATTTCTGAAACTGAAAAAGAGGTTTTTTTGCCTATTACAGGGGTAGGAATAGGTACTGCTCAAGATGATCTTGCTACGGGATGTAGAAATCAAAAACTTGTTCTTACTAATAGTAATAATTTACAACCTTTAAAGAACTTCTATACGGTGTTAGAAAATGCTCCTGCAGGATTTGATTATCAGGCGGCAGGTTTTTATAAAATAACAACTACTAATCCACTTTTGCAAAACAAATGGGTGAAATTCTTTGAAAATACTGATGGTAGAAAAACATTATTGCCTGCAAAGTTTGTAGAAGAAGGTAGTAATTACAAATTTAAAGTGGTAGATGAATGTACGAATACTACTAAAGATCTTAGTTATAACGGCTATGCTACTTCTCAAGGACTTTTTGAATTAAAAGCTAAAGTCTATGGCACTTGTAGTGATTTTTCAGGAGCTCCTGACAATAATTCTCTTTGGAAAGAAGTAGTGCTTGAAAGAGGAAATACTACTGATGGTACCATTACTAAAGTTGAAATTATTTCTTATGAGAAAGATAGTCGTTTTGCTGACTATAGTGCCTTAATGCCTGTCGCATTACCAATTGATATTACTGAAGCTTATAGATCGGGAGCACAACAGTGGAGAATAAAGCTCCCCGCAGGAGTTTACAATGTGCAATGGTCAGGCTCGTGTAATAAAACAGGAACTCTAAAAGTGCAAACGGGAGGTACTGAGAATACTACCTTTGAATGGCAAGATGGTTGTAATCCTAAATTGATAGTGAAAAGAAATACTTCTTATTCACTTGCTGAAGGTATAGAGTATACTTTAGAACGCTATGATACTAAAGAGAATAGATGGGCATCTGTTACTTATGGTTATTATGGAGGAGATACTTTTCTTGATGCAAGAAGAGATAGATTTGAGTTCAATATTCCCAATCCTCAACAAGGTAAATATCGCGTGTTGCGCTCTATACAACCTGATAGTAGAAATAGATTTAAAGAATGTACCCGTGTGGTAGCTGAACACGAATTTACCGAGGGTGAAATGCAACAACCTAAGGGAGTGCGTATGGATTGTTCCGCAATAGGAGGAGCTCAAAAATATCATATAGCTATTATTCCACAAGGGGGAGTGCCTCCTTATACATATGAACTATCAGAAGCAGAGATAGATGGTAGTACTACAAATGCTGTGTATCAAAACAATTCCGATAACAATTTCTTTATCAATATAGATGCTTCTAAACCTCAAGCTCGCTATAAGTTTTTGGTAAAAGATTCTTGTGGCAAAGGGAAAGTTTATGAAGAAACACTTTCACAAATAGCTCCTTTTGCTGTACAAAAAAATCAAGAGTTTTATTGTGTTGGTTCTAAAGGTGTGCTATCAGTGCCACAAATAAGTGGAGTTAGTTATCAGTGGTATCGCAACGATCAACCTACGACTGTATTGAGTACAAGTAATGAGCTTGTTATAAACAATCTCACTCAAGCCGACCTCGACAATACTTTTAGCTTGAAGCTAACACTCACTAATATTACTGACCCTACAGTAAAAAGCTGTATTGAGCAAAATCTCAATGGTTTTGACACTATTCGTTTCAATGCTCACGCTTCTTATAGCCAAACTTATAAAGCTCCTATAGCGGTTAATAGAGTGGAGTGTTTAGACGAGATAAACAATAGTGTTAATAATATTTATGATGTAAATAAACTCTTTAAAGATGTTCCTACTTCTTTTGAGGCTGGTGTTTCTTATGATATAATTGATAAAGATGGATTGATTTCTACTACTAGGATGGATTATTTAGGAGTAAAAGATATGATAAAAATGAGTCCGGCACTTGTAGGAAAACATACTTTTATATACCGCATAAAATCGGCTTGTGGTTCCGTGATTACACAAACAGAAGCTACTTTAGAAGTAAAAACTTATAAACAAATCTATGCTACAAGTATAAATGTTTGTGAAGCAACTAAAACATTGGCAGAGCTTGAAACAATTATTAAAAACACAAACACAGGTATAACAGCATCTATGTTTGGTAATAACTTTGAGTTTCAGTGGTATCCTACTTCTGTAGATGCAATTAATGAAACGAATAGAATTACCTCTTCATCGCTGTCCCTATCCGAAGGGAATAATCAGTATTACATAAAAGGGAAACATATAGGTGATAGTTTCTGTTTTTCTTCACCTGCACAAGTGAATATTATGCGTCTTTCCTCCTCTTCTAAAGGTGATAAAACCATAACACTTTGTGAAGGAACTACCATAACCGACTTGAAGAAAGAAATTGCTAAGCCATCTACTTCCGATGTAAATAAAGTAGCTGTTTATAAGGGTACAACCCTACTTTCTAACGATGATGTGTTGCAAACAGGTATTCAGTATACTTATACCTATAAAGTGGGTACTTGTGAAACGCCTTCGGCTAATATAAACCTCACTCTCACCCCTATAACTTCCATACCCCCAGTAGAAAGTTTAGTAGTATGTGATTATGAGGTGGAAAACCTATCTTATTATACTACTTATGCTGTAGTAATGAATTACCTTCAAACAAAGTACGCAGGTAAGACAGTTAAATTGTATCAAAGTTTTGGACCTTATAATATTCCTCAGGTACAACCTACTGATAAAGTATTTCTAAATAATGATAGTTTTTCGTATACTTTGCAAGAAGCAGGAAAATGTGAGTCAGTTAGACAGAAAATTATAGTTGTAGCCGATATTAATCGTGCTATAGCTACTTCGGTAGCTATAAGTGTGTGTGAAGAAGATAAAGTATCGACTATAAGAGCTAAATTAACAGGAAATAATATCAAAATCTATAAAAGATTAAAGACAAACTCTCAGCAGGCTGTTCTATCTATGGAAGTTAATGACAATGATAATATAGATTGGACAGCAGGTATGGAATATTTCTATACTATAAAAAACACAGGAGATACTTGTGAAAGTAGAAAAGAAAGGATATACCTTTCAAAATCATTAGGAGGTAAAACTTTAGCACAGCCAGTCTCTTTATCATTGTGCAATAGCAATGCTACTATAGGGGATTTGAAAGTAGCCTTGCAGGGTAATGAAGTGAAAATCTATACACTTAATGGTCAAAATAAATATGTAGAGGAAGCAGATGCTACAGCTCTTAACGCTGCTACCACTTATTACTACACCCTTCGCGATATTGGGAAATGTGTGAGTGAAAAGGCTCCTATTACCTTTACACTTTTGCAGCGTCCTGCCACTCCTACAGTTACCCAAACTACCCAATCTTTCTGTAGTAATGCCACCATAGCTTCCTTGCAACCGCAAGGTGCTAATATAGTATGGTATGCTACAGCTACCAGCACAACACCTCTAGCAAATACAACACCTTTGGTAGCGGGTAGTACTTACTATGTAGCTCAGAGAAATGGCAGTTGTGAAAGTCTCCGTGCAGCAGTGAATGTAGTCTATAGCAATACATTAAGCCTTACTGTACCAGCATCTTTAACCATTGCTTGCGATGATGCTAACATAGCAACAACTGTAGGCAATTGGCTCAACCAAGCTACAGTTACCGATACTTGTGGTACGGCTACCCTTACCCACAACTACACTGCGGTGAAACCGACGGATTGGTGTAACACTTCGATAGTAACTATTACCTTTGTAGGTAAAGACCCATTAGGCAACACCGTTACCAAAACAAGCACTATCAAAGTATTGCAAATTGATGCTGTAGACGATACGCATACGGGTATCATCAATGGAGGCAATGGAGCTAATGATGTGATTGATGTATTGCAAAATGATAGAGTAGGAGGTACACAAGCTACTATAAGCAATGTACAGCTTACGATAGTAACCCCTGCTACTGGAGGAACTAATGTACCAACTCTTGATATCGCTACAGGTAAAATATCAGTACCTGCAGGTACTAAATCGGGTACTTATACTATTCAGTACAAAATCTGTCTTACCGAAAATAGTATAACCGTTTGCGACACAGCCACAGCTACTGTAAAAGTAGGCACTACGCGAATTGTTGCCAAAGCCGATACTTATACGATAACC
>NZ_KB291218.1:18149-25192 GCF_000318255.2 Capnocytophaga sp. oral taxon 380 str. F0488 | reverse complement strand
AGCTTATAGGAAGCTTATACGAATCTTGGAAGATGGGTATAGAAAGGGTGTATAAATATTTAAATATCAGTTTTTTACGGGAACTAAAACAATAGTTAAAACGAAAGCAAATGACAAACTTACACAAATTTTTTGTTAAAAACGCATTCTTGTGGCTCTTGGTACTAATGGTACTTATGGGCTACCTTATTCCTTATCGAGAAAGCTATAACGCATACTTTAATTTAGGAACCTTTATCGATTGGGGGATTGTGATTATCTTCCTGCTCTACGGACTCAAACTGAACTTGCGAGAAGTGCTGAACGACGTTAAGAACTGGAAGCTACACTTGCTGGTACAAATAGCTACCTTTGTGCTGTTTCCGCTCTTGGTAATGCCTTTTTACAAGATAGCACAGGGCACAGAATTCTACGTGTTGTGGCTTTCGATATACTTTTTGGCTTGCTTGCCGTCTACCGTATCGTCATCGGTAGTGATGGTGTCTATCGCAAAAGGGAACGTGCCCTCAGCGATTTTCAACGCTTCTATCTCGGGGCTCATAGGTATTTTTGCTACCCCTATGCTAATGCACCCTTTTATGGAAAGCAGTAGTGGTGGGGCAGTAGACCAAGTAGCAATTATACAGCAATTATTATTAAAAGTGCTGTTGCCGATAGTATTAGGGCTCTTGCTCAATCCGCTGTGCAAGAAGTTTATAGAGCGTTACGGCAAACTGATAGGCAAGTTTGATAGGCTTATTATCTTGCTGATTGTCTACGAGAGCTTTTCGACCGCTTTTGTAAACCGTATATTTGGCAGTGTCCCACCGATTACTTTTGCGATTATCGCAGTAGCAGTGGTGGGTATGTTTTTCATTGTATACTATCTCTTGCAATGGGCGTCGTACCGTTTGCACTTTAACCGCGAAGATACAATTACTACTACTTTTTGTGGCTCGAAGAAATCGTTAGTACACGGGAGTTTATTTATGATGGTATTGGGTATTCCCGACGATAACAAAGTGATGTTCCTCTTGCCGATAATGCTTTATCATAGCTTTCAGCTGTTTTATGTGAGCTGGTTGGCGAATAGGATAGGTAATAGATAATTAAGGTAAAGCCAGCGAGGGCTCACAACTGGGTATGTGAGTAACAACAAGAAATATCAAGAAATGAACTATACCCGAAGTTTATCCAATACTCTCTAATAACTAAAAACTAACCCTTATGAGAAGAACAGTAATTATCTCAATGATTTTAATAGCCTTTGTAGGCTGTAAAACACACATTAAACCTTCTACAGATTTAGAAGAAAACCAATTGCACGGCAAAGTAAAACAAATGCTCGAACTAACCTATTACTACGGCAATGTTGATAGAGTTTATTTTGAAGAGAAAACCAAAGCCTCTGATTCAGTATTGTATACTTTTGATGAAAAAGGCTATTATACTGAAGCGATTCACTTAACCCCTCCTGATGATGACAAGGCTGAACAGACGCCCAGAAATATATATGTTACTCGCTCTGCTGACGAAGTGAAAACAACCGCTTACAACAGCGAAGGAGATATCCTATACCAAAGCATAAGTAAGCTAAACCCAGAAGGCTTAGAGCTTACCCGAACAGATGTTTATAAAAAAGATGACGAAAAGATTGTAATGAACTACACTTATGACCATACTAATCTAAAGACTGAAATAAATATTGAACACAAGAACGGAAGTAAACAGAAAAATGTACTAACCTATAACAAAAAAGGACAAGTCATTAAAGGAGAGTTTTACATAGGCAGCGAAAATGAGCTTTTTTTAACCTCTACATATACCTACAACAGCAAGGGCTATTTAGAAAAACGTGAACAGAAGTATGCTACTTATACAGTTACTACTACTTACGAGTATGAATACGATGCCCAAGGCAGTGCCATTGTCGTCAAGGAATACGAAGACGGTAAACTCACAACTACAAAAAAGAGAATCATAGACTATTATTAAAACAACCTAAAAACCTAACTAAATTATGACTATCAAAAACTGGGCGGATACCGATAAACCGCGTGAGAAGATGATTTCGCAGGGTAAAACAGCCCTTAGCAATGCCGAGCTTTTGGCGATACTATTAGGCTCGGGGTCGGCGGATGAGAGTGCTGTGGAGCTGAGTAGGCGCATTTTGGCTTCGGTGAATAATAGCTTGACGACTTTGGGCAAACAGAGCTTGCAACAACTACAAGCCTTCAAAGGTATTGGGCAGGCAAAAGCGATTACCATTCTCGCCGCTACCGAAATGGGCAGACGACGCGCTGCCGAAACCCCCGAACCACAGCCTAAAATAGAGGTAGCTCATAACGTTTTTGTCCTAATGCAACCTCTCATAGGCGAGTTGCCCCACGAGGAATTTTGGGTACTCTACCTCAATAGCACCAACCGTGTGATACACAAAGCACGACTTTTTTCAGGAGGGATTACCCATACTACCGTAGACGTGCGACTGCTCTTCAAAACAGCGTTGGAGCAAGGTGCTATTGCGTTGATATTAGTGCACAACCACCCTTCGGGTAACATCACCCCCAGCAAAGAAGATATCGAACTCACCCAGAGAGTAAAAACAGCAGGAGAAATGTTAGACATCAAACTCTTAGACCACGTAATCGTTACCGAAAAAGAGTATTTGAGTCTTTTGGACGAGAGGCTTTTCTAATGGTGAATGATAAATTTGCTGATTTGGTAATTATGTAGTATTTTTGTCGCCATAAGAGTTAAACACTTCAATATAATGGAAAATATAGCTTCTCAAATAATTAATTGGATAAAGACCTACGCCGAGAACGCTCGTGTAAAGGGTTTAGTGATAGGCGTATCGGGAGGAGTAGACTCGGCAGTCGTCTCTACCCTTTGTGCGCGTACGGGCTTACCTACTCTCTGCCTCGAAATGCCTATTCATCAAGCTGAAAGCCACGTCAGCCGCGCTGAGGAGCATATAGAGTTTCTCAAAGCACATTATCCTAATGTGAGCGACCTGCAGGTAGACCTCACTCCTGTATTCGACCAATTTGTGGCACAAATACCCTCTACTGATAAATCTACTTACGAAATGGCACTTGCCAACACTCGTGCACGCCTAAGAATGACGACTCTTTACTATTTTGCAGGACTCGAAGGCTATATAGTAGTAGGCACGGGCAATAAGATTGAAGATTTTGGAGTAGGGTTCTTTACCAAATATGGCGATGGTGGGGTAGATATAAGCCCCATAGCCGACCTGATGAAGAGTGAAGTGTACAAACTCGGTGAGTATCTGCATATCCCAAAAAGCATTCTCAAAGCAAAACCTTCCGACGGGCTTTTTGGCGACGACCGTAGCGATGAAGACCAACTGAAAGCTACTTACGATGAGCTTGAATGGGCAATGCTACAAACCGAGCAAGGCAAAAAAGCTGAGGAATTTAGGGGTAGAGAGCGTGAAGTATTCGAGATATATACCCGCCTCAACCGTGCTAACCAACACAAAATGCAACCCATACCGTATTGTAAAATTAGCAAGTGAGAAAATTAGCAAATGAGTAGCGGTGCTATTTAATTGACAAATCGACACATTGACAAATTGATAGATTATATGCCTGTGCGGCTCGCACCAAATTAACAAAATGAATATACTTATCCTTGGCTCTGGCGGTCGCGAACACGCCTTTGCCGTAAAACTACACCAAAGTCCGCTATGCGACACCTTGTATATTGCCCCTGGTAATGGAGGCACCCATACCGTAGCTACCAATCTGGCTATCAGCCCTACCGACTTCCCAGCGCTGAAAGCCTTTGTACTCGAAAAACAGATTGCAATGGTAGTGGTAGGTCCCGAAGACCCCTTAGTGCAAGGAGTGTACGATTTCTTTACTGCCGACCCTGCCCTTGCCCACGTGCAAGTGATAGGTCCCTCACAGCAAGGCGCTACCCTCGAAGGGAGTAAAGAGTTCGCCAAAGAGTTTATGGTACGACATAACATTCCCACGGCTAAATATGCGAGCTTTACCAAGGATACAGTGGAAGAAGGTTGCGCTTTCCTCAGCACGATGAAAGCCCCTTATGTACTCAAAGCCGATGGTTTGGCTGCCGGTAAAGGAGTTGTTATCTTAGATAACTTAACAGAAGCCCAAGCCGAATTGCGCCGTATGCTCATCAACGAAAAATTTGGGAAAGCAAGTACTAAGGTGGTGATTGAAGAATTCCTCGAAGGCATTGAGCTCAGTTGTTTTGTCCTCACCGATGGGGTAGACTATAAGATATTGCCTACCGCCAAAGACTATAAGCGCATAGGTGAAGGTGATACAGGGCTTAACACTGGCGGTATGGGGGCTGTTTCGCCCGTGCCTTTCGCCGATGTAGCCTTTATGCAGAAGATTGAAGAGTGCATCGTAAAACCTACTATTGCAGGATTGCACAAGGAAGGCATTGTATATAAAGGCTTTGTATTCATCGGACTCATAAAAGTAGACGGCGAGCCTTACGTGATAGAATACAATGTGCGTATGGGAGACCCCGAAACCGAAGCTGTTCTCCCCCGTATAGAAAGCGACCTCATTCCGCTTTTCCAATCACTTTACAACGGCACTTTGGCTTCACAAGAGCTGAAAGTAACCCCGCAGAGTGCTACTACGGTGGTAATGGTATCAGGTGGATATCCTGAGGATTATGAGAAAGGGAAAGAGATTATAGGCACTGAAAAAGCTGTTGGTAGCACTGTATATCACGCAGGCACTGCTTTGAAGGACGGCAAACTCCTCACCGCTGGTGGTCGCGTACTCGCCATTACTTCGCTTGGTGATGATTTCAAAGAAGCCTTACAACGCTCTTACGATAATATCAGTAAGATACAGTTTGAAGGTGCTTACTGGCGAAAAGACATTGGGAAAGACCTTTAAAAAGGTTAAGTATTAAGAAAAAATAAGGAAGAGTTGTGTTCTGCAACTCTTCCTTATTTTTTATTTTCTAAGTCGTTTAGCGAAACGCGCTATGTTCATCTCTTTAGGAATCTCTTTCTCTTCGTACACCGCTTCATAAAGTATCTTAGCACAGAAGGGTGCATTGAGCACTCCCCTTGTCCCTAAGCCGTTCAGTACCCAAAGATGAGGATACAACGGGTGGCTTCCTATTAAAGGTCTCCTATCAGCTACCGTGGGGCGTAAAGCCGCTTGGTGTGAGATAATTTCAAAAGAACAACGCACCATCTTGCGCAGTTTCTCTAATAGTTCTTTGCGAGCTCCCTCTGTAATAGTATCTGTAAGGTCTTCGGGGTCATAAGTTGCTCCCATAATATAAGTATCTCCCCCTAACGGAATGATACTACCATCACTTTTTAGGATAGTGTGCAACTGTAAATCGGGAGCGTAAAAGGTAAGGGTCTCACCTTTACAAGGGCGCATTGGCAAAGAACTGAAATAAGGGTTTTTACTAATGCCACAGCCCTCACAAAACACGATGTTGCGGGCTTCCACTCCCCTATATACCACGTGTGTATCGCAAATCTCAAGTGCTTCATAATCGAAAGTCTTAGCGTGATAAACTCCTTCTTCCTGCCAGTGCCTGAGGCATTCCGATAAGTACTTCTTCACTTCCACTCTCCCAGTACGCATTACTTCTCCAAAAAGAAAAGGAGCTGGTACTGCGGGATTGGTTTCGGGTACTAATGTAGTGCTGAGATAACCCGAAAGCAAAGGTTGGTCAGCAGCAGTGAACCAGTTGTTTTGTTCTTCTACCGAAGCAAACTTTCGGAGCACAGGCATTGATATATGAAAAGAAACGCCTGTTTTAGCCTCTATTTCGATATAAAACGGCTCAATAATATTCATTACCTCTTCGGCTCGCCATATGGGAGTAAATCGCTTTAAAACTACCGGATTATACACTCCTCCCGCAATCAAACTAGCTACTTGTGAGCGGTCGGCTATCAAACAAAAGCTCTTGCCGTGTTTTTCCAAAAAGTTAGCAAAAGTAACACCTGCTAAGCCTCCGCCTATAATAATAAAATCGTACATACCGAAGTGCTCTTACTGTATTTGCGAAACTGCCGCAATCCCTTCTTTAGCCGAAAGCAAACTCACCACGCTGCCTATACTCAAAACATCAGCGGTAGCAATCGTAAAGGTAAGCGTGTGATTTTCGACGTCCTTTTCTACTTTTGTTATGCTCATCGACTTGCGTCGGAAGATAGCCGAGCAGATTTCTATAGTTTCAGCCACATTTAATTCTTCTTCCTCATAAGTAACCTGAAAAACTCCTACAAAATTTCTCTTAATGAGCTGTGATTCCACTCTTTTGAGGAATATCATAATGATAAGCATAAAAGCGATAGCCACCACAGCGATATTGTAAAAACCCCAACCAATACCCAAGCCTACGCAACCCGTAGCCCAGATACCCGCTGCGGTAGTCATTCCGGCAATACTTTCTCCGCGTTCTTTAATAATGCTACCAGCCCCCAAAAAGCCTATCCCGCTAATCACCTGCGCACCCAAACGCCCTAAATCGCTTTTGAAAAGAGCTGCCAGTTCAGGAAAATGTGCGTTAAAGTCAATAAGACTAACGCGTAATTGGTCTTGAATCATCGAAACTACCGCAGAGCCAAAGCACACGAGTATATACGTGCGAAAACCAGCGGGCTTGTGCTTGCGTTCTCGTTCAAAGCCTACCAATCCGCCAAAGATTATTGCTAAAAGCAAGCGGAAGCACACCACCCCAAGGGAGAGTTCTCCTACGAAGTGTGTATTAGAAAAATCGTTTAAAAGCTCGTTCATAATCTAATCATATAATGAGCGGTAAAGGGACTATCTGAGTTTCCTCAGTCAGTCCCTTCCCTTTCTTAATCCAAAAATTGTTATTAACTTTTTTATTATCTACCCTTCACCACATTCCCCCTTTAAAAGGTTGTTCACGATAGCGAAGTAAGTGAATAAGGAGATGTTATCCCCTAGTGTCTATGCGTCATAACACTTTGCCAAAGTTTTATACTTTGGCAAAGTTAGTGGCTCGCACTACCTTTCCGTCCCTACATTCCCCCTCTCCTTGGGAGA
>NZ_KB291218.1:0-18129 GCF_000318255.2 Capnocytophaga sp. oral taxon 380 str. F0488 | reverse complement strand
CCCTTTTTTCATCAAATTCTCTCCCAGCCTCCTTTTGAAAATCTCCGTTTCCTTCCGAAACCCCTAACCTGTCCGATTTGTCCAACAAGCTAAACCTGTCAAAACCATTTTTATCACTACCCATTTTCTAATCTGCTAATTTGCTAATTTCCCCGCCTGTCGTGCTACGACCTCGCACCGTCCGTCGTGCTACGACCTACCTCGTACTTTCTGTTCCCATTGCCAAGCCGAACGCATCGCATCGTCCAAAGAGCTTTGGGCTTTCCAACCGAGTACGTTATTAGCCTTATCAGTGTTAGCATAAGCAGCGGTGATATCACCAGCACGACGTCCTACAATTTGGTAGTTCAATTTCTTGCCCGATACCCGTTCAAAGCTTTGGATTACTTCCAAAATGGTACTGCCTTTACCTGTTCCTATATTGAAGACCTCATAGTTTTCAGTATTCTTGCTTTCTAACAAACGTTGAAGCGCAATCACGTGAGCTTTCGCCAAATCCACTACGTGAATATAATCGCGAATGCAAGTGCCATCAGGGGTAGGGTAGTCGCCACCGAAAACCGAGAGTTTCTCGCGCAAACCTATAGCCGTTTGGGTGATATAAGGCACTAAGTTTTGAGGTACGCCTAAGGGCAGTTCGCCTATTTCAGCCGAAGGGTGTGCCCCAATAGGATTAAAGTAGCGCAAGGCAATCGCATTGAGCGAAGGAGTAACCTTGCAAGTATCGCTGATAATCTCCTCACTGATTTGTTTGGTATTACCATAAGGTGATTCGGCTTTTTTCACAGGAGCATTCTCAGTGATAGGCAACTCATCTGCCTGACCGTACACGGTGCAAGACGAACTGAAAATGAAGTGTGCTTTGGGTAACTTGCTCAGTTCTTGCAAGAGGTATACAAGGCTGGTAAGGTTATTTTCGTAATACAAAAGTGGTTTCTCCACGCTCTCACCTACCGCTTTAGAGGCAGCAAAGTGAATCACCCCTTGCACATCGCGATGACGCTTGAAGAAATCTTGTACATCAGCTTTATTACGCAGGTCGAATTTCTCGAATACGGGCATTTTACCTGTAATTTTCGCAATGTGGTCTTTTACATTTTCTTGGGCGTTGGAAAGGTTATCAATGATAACCACATCAAAGCCTGCGTTTTGTAATTCTACAACGGTATGAGAGCCAATAAAGCCCAACCCGCCAGTTACTACTATTTTTTTCATTCTTTATACTAATTGTATTTGGTTGTTTTTATTTTATCGCCACAAAGGTACAAAAAAAGAAATGATTAGCAATAAAGTAGCTTACTTTTTGTGTTATTTCTTGCCTATTTTCATTACTTTTTCTTCAAAAGTTTCTCTCGGTACGATAGCTTTATTGCGCACGCGGGTGCGGTAGTTGTAGATGGTATTGGTGGAATAATGTAAGAAAGTGGCTATTTTAGAGCTATCGGTGATGCCTAAGCGGATAAGGGCAAAGATGCGCAACTCGGGGGTCATTTCGTGAGGTTTGGGGGCAAAACGCTCGTCTTCGGCTAATAGAGCGTTGAACTCAGTGATAAAGTGGGGGAATAGATGCAAGAAAATATCGTCGAACAGCTTGTAGAACTCTTTCAGCTCTTGCTCTATCATCTCGGTAGAGCGGAGTACTTTGTTGAGTTCGTCCCAATTGCGGTCTTTTGCCTTTTTGGTAAGCATTTTTTGGTATTTCTCTAATTTGCTGATGTACACCGAGCACAAGTTGAAAAACTCGCCTATATAGGCTTCTTTTACTTCGTTGCTTTCGTTGAGTTGGGTTACTACCTCTCGCAGGTGTTCGTTGAGTTGCTCTAAATCTTGGTTTTTGTAGTAGAGTTCCTTGCGTATTTTGGCAATGCGCTTCATTTGGCGGGTAACCAATACTACGGCAATAATGAGGAAAACGGCAAACAACCCTACTAACAGCAAGGCGTTGCGTAATTTGGTATTCTGACTGTGAATGCGTTCCTGATAGGCTTTTTCGATGATAGGGAAAATCTTCATCACCTCATCGGAACGCAGTTGAGCGTTGCAAAAAGTAGCGTCTTCCATCGCCGATTTGATACAAGTGTAAGCGTTCTCTACTTCGCCTAATTGAAAAAGCGCTGAGGCAAGTTCAAGCATTGAGGCGTTTTCTTTAATAGCATCTTTGATGTCGCAACTTGCCGAAATAGCAAAGTATTCTATTTGTTTAGGGACATTCTTTTTCTTTTTGTAGAGCGTGCCGAGCACATAACCTAATACGGCTTTTTCGTGTTCATCGGTGTGCATTAGGGCAAAGCGGTCGAGGAGGAGTTTTTCGGCTTCGTCATATCTGCTGGCATCGGTAAGCACGCCCGCATAGAGGAGGATATAGTGAGTAGATTTCTTATCGACTAAATTGAGGAGGAGGTCGCGGTAAGCATTGCTTTTAGCGATATAGGTTTTGGCATCGGGGTTGTTGAAAGCGTAGTTGTTGTAGAGGTTGAGGTAGCAGTTGTAGTACTGAATGAGCTGAGGTTTTTGCAGTTGTTCTTTATCAATAGCCCTGAGCAGGTCGGCAGCATCTAAGTAGTTGCCCAAAATGATGTAGAGAGAGGCGAGGGAAAGGCGGGAATCGTTTTGGAGGTCGGGTTTTTGGAGGTCTTCAGCGATGCGGATATTCTCTTTCACGTAGTACACCGCCGAGTCGGATATATAAGTTTTAAACTCGTCGAAGAGGCGTTGATTGATAGCATAGCGTTGCTCAGCAGAGGCTTTGGGTACTCGTAACAAGTCGATAGCTTCCTTTATTTTGCGTTCTTTTTGCTGGGTGTAGTTATCTTTCTGTTTGATAAGTGCAGTGAGGTTGTGAATGAGCTTTTGATTTTGCCCCATTTGAGCCAAAGCGTAGTAGGGGAGTAGTAGGAGGGTTATGATAAGGCTTTTGTACTTCATTTTCAAACATTAATTTTCAGAGGCAAAAGTAAGAAAAATTAGCAAATTAGCAAATTTGTTTTGGTGGTTACAAAAAATAAATAGATTGTCCGAAAAGTCTCAAAATCACATTTGCATCGCTATACTTTGCCAAAGTTTTTGCCTGTGTGGTCATACCTTTGGCAAAGGTGATTATGATAATCAATTGCTTTTAGTTACATTGTAGGGGCGATTTGCAAATCGCCCTCACAAAACAAAACTTTTCGGACAGATTTCTATTTCACTATTATTACTGTAATTGCTATCGTTTTTTTAATCCTTTGGCTTGTGCCTTATCGGTGAGGGGGTACAAACTAATGGCATAACCCCCTCCTGCTACTGAGTGCAGGGTGAGCTTGCTCTTGTTGGTCACCAATACTTTTTGAATGGTATAGGCTTGCGGATTGGTTTGATAGTTGGCATCTTTGGCATCGGCATAGATAGTGGCTACATAAGTAGTTTTGGGCTCTAAGAAACTGAAATGAATCTTGGAAGTAAAATCCTTGCCGGCAGTATTGCCTACAAACCAATTGCGAGTGCCTTTGGCTTTGCGTGCCACAGTGATGTAAGCCCCTGGTTCGGCTTCTAAATAGTGGCTTTCGCTCCAATCGAGGGCAACCTCTTTGATAAACTGAAACGCATCAGGAAAACGGCGGTAGTTCTCAGGCAGGTCGGATGCCATTTGCAGCGGACTGCTCATCGTTACATACAATGCCAATTGGTTTGCCAAAGTGGCATTGCAGTGTGAATGGTTGTTGGGGTTGTTCTTGCTGATGTCCATTTCAAACACCCCAGGGGTATAGTCCATTGGTCCGCCAATAAGTCGGGTAAAGGGCAACACGCACACGTGATTGGGCTTGCTACCGCCAAAGGCTTGGTATTCACCTCCACGCGCCGACTCGTTGCCTATGAGGTTAGGATAGGTACGACACAAACCCGTAGGGCGCACAGCCTCGTGAGCATTCACCATAATGCGGTAGTCGGCGGCTTTTTTAATAGCATAAAGGTAGTGATTGTTCACCCACTGACTGTAATGGTTTTCGCCTCGCGGAATGATATTCCCTACATAACCACTTTTTACGGCGGGGTATTCGTATTTGTTCATCAGCTGATAGGCTTTATCCATAAAACGCTCGTAGTTGCGGATAGACGAGGAGGTTTCGTGGTGCATAATCATCTTAATTCCCTTGCTTTTGGCGTATTGGTGAATGCCTTCGATATCAAAATCGGGGTAAGGTGTTTGGAAGTCGAATACCAAATCTTTGGAATGTCCAAACCAATCTTCCCACCCTATGTTCCAACCTTCTACGAGTACGCCATCAAAACCGTTTTCGGCAGCAAAGTCGATGTATTTCTTCACATTTTCGGTAGTAGCCCCGTGCTTGCCGTGGGGTTTGAGGGTGGTGTAATCGGTTTTACCGATATGCACACTAGGCACATCGTAAGTATACGACCATTCTTTCATACCGGTAATCATTTCCCACCATACCCCTACGTACTTCATTGGGTGAATCCACGAAGTATCAGCCAAAGCGCAAGGTTCGTTGAGGTTGAGGGTGATATTGGAAGCTAAAATATCGCGGGCATCGTTGCTTACAATTACTGTACGCCAAGGCGTTTGGGCAGGAGTTTGCATATAACCTTTGGCACCATTGGCATCGGGGGTAATCCACGATTGGAACACGAAGGTCTTGTCGTTGAGGTTGAGGTGCATCGCCCCGTAGTTCACCAAAGCAGCCTCGTGCAGGTTGATGTAGAGCCCATCGTCAGTTTTGAGCATTAAAGCGGTTTGTACACCCGTATCCGAAAAGCCTGTTTGTGCTAAATTTGCCTGACGCCCTTTTTGGTTGATAGCGCGTATTTCGGAGAGGCGTGACTGCTGATAGTCGTACTCTTGGGTGTCGTAATCGCCGGGTATCCACCACGCTTGGTGATCACCCGTCATTGCAAACTCGGTGCGTTCTTCTTTAATCACAAAGTAAGGCATTTGCTTTTGTTCGGGGAATTCATAGCGGAAGCCCAATCCGTCGTCAAACAATCTAAAACGCAGGTTCATCTCTCGGTGGGTATCCTTCTGTTTGAGGCTCACCAATAGCTCGTTGTAGTGGTTGCGAATGTTTTGGCTTTCGCCCCATACGGGTTGCCAAGTTTCATCAACGGTCGTATTTTGGGTATTCACCACTTCAAAGTTATGGTAGAGAGAGGTGTTTGCCCCTTCTTTTTTGGTGATTTCAGCGCCAAATTTCACTTCATTGGAGCTAAATAGTTCAATACCTAATCTACTCGGTTTAACCACTTCTTTTCCCTTGTAAAAAAGCGAATAGACAGGAGTGCCTTCCGCGTTGAGCGAAAAAGAGAGTTTCAGTGCTTTGTTAGGCGAAAATAACTCCTGCGCTACAACAGTAGCACAGGAGAGGATAGTTATTGTTATGAAAGTAAGAAATCTCATATTAAAATCCTCACCCCCGTTCCCCCTCTCCGAAAGAGAGGGGGGCAAGATGTAGAAAGGGGTTTTTATTAAAATTTATTTTATTAGTTAAAATGCTGTCCTACAAGCCTCTCCCCTTGGGGGAGGGGCTGGGGAGGGGATTAATACTCTATCACCACCATATCCCAATAGCTAAGGGAGGGGAGGGTGAAGGTGATTTGGTTGTTGTTATAGGTAAATTCTACCACACGGGGAGCACCGCCAAAGAGGTCGGGACTAGCGAACCACACTTTTTTGGGTTGTGCAGTTACAGCAACAGTAGTTTTAAGGTCAGTTACTGTAGTAGGTTTCTTTTGAGTACCGTTGGTATCACGCCAGTCCATAGAAGTTACTCCGTTGAAATTGATGAGGTGCACTATATCCTTGCCGTTCACGGTTTTGGTGAGAGCCGCCACTTTATCCTTCGCTGCAGGCCAAGCCGCTATGGTTGCATTTTCCGCAGTTACTTGAGCTGAGGTATAGCTACCGCCGTCGCGCAAGAGGTTTTGGTAAGCTACCAAGAAATCGTAGTAGGTGATGAGCGCTTTTTTGAGGTCGGCTTTCATTTGAAGGTTTTTGTTAGGGAAATACTCATTGGCGAGGTAGTGTTCACCTATCTCTAAATGAGCTCCTCCGAAGGCAAAAATCACGGCATTGGCGAGCAATACGCCAGGTTCGTTTACAAAACCTGCATTCTTAGATTTTTCGTAATCCATATAGGCAGCCAACACCGTTTTAAGTTGGTTATTGCTACGATTGTAGTTGTCGAGGATAATTTTTGCCAATTGGTCGTAGGTTTTTTCGTCCCATACTTCGGTATAAAGAAAATCCACTTTATTGGTACCTGCAATTTCGGTTTGACCGTATTGCCCTACCGCGTTCATCACAAGGCGTTTATCGGGTTGTGCGCTTTTCATCGCATTGATAAACGAAGCGTATTGAGGCAAGAGATCTACGCTATTGCCATTGTAATCGTACACCGTGCCACGTCCCCCGAGTTGGTCGATATGATAGCCATCGAAACCAAAAACGGCATAAACATCGCTGTTGCGTCCTGCTAAGTAGTTTTGCCAGTGCGCATTACCAGGGTTGGTGAGGTAGATACTACTGCGGGCAAAGTCGCCTAACACGTGCGCATCTTTCTCTTTGTGCTGGTTGTCTTTGTAGAGAAACCACTCTTTAGACACACCATCGGCTTCCGCATTTTTGAGCGCCCCAAAAGCTAAATTGTAGAACATCGCTTTCATACCCTTGCTATGAGCAGCACTGATATAGCCACGTACAGTAGAAAGAAAAGTGGGGCGTTTGAAGAGGTCTGGCCACTCATTAGCAGGGTTTTGAGGGGTGCCAGCCAGCGGTTTGTGATGGTCGTACATCCAGTCGTAGAACTGGATGCCATTGATATGACAGCGATTCATAAAGTCGATATTTTTCTCGATAGGCTCGTTTTTGCCGTAAGAGGACAAGAAGCCGTAGCGAGGGAATTTTGTCCAATCGGAAGAGACATCCACAGCGATACTGCCATAAGTATTTTGTTTACCGCCTGCTTCTTGGTAGATTTCCACCAAAAAACCTCGATAGTCATCGGCAGGGGTTACCCATTGCCAAGAGGTGGAGGTAAGAGGTTCTTCTTTAATGATTTCGCCTAAGTGAGAGTAGCGCACTTTGTAGGAACCAGAAGGCATACTCGCCAAGGTGAAGTGCACCGTGCTACCAGGGGTATAGACCGCCTTATCGGTGCTGATATCTATTTTCAAATAAGTTTCGCCATAAGTAATAGGGTTATTGCTGGGCGTATCGTTCTTCTCGCAAGAGAAGAGGCTGAGCGTAGTGGCGAAGAATAAAGTATATAAAACTTTCATTTTCAATTAATAATTATGCCTCTCTCCCGTTCCCTCTCTCCCAAGGAGAGAGGGGCAATCCGCAGATGCGAACGGAAAGGAGGGTTGTTTAACACGTATAAAGGATTACTGTTTTTTAATAATCACCTTTTGGGTAAGTTGGTTGAGGGTGATTTTGTAGGTGCCTGCCTCGCTGATTTTCCACTTGTTATCAGGGTTAGAGCCGTGGGCGCTGAAAATCATCGGTTCTTCCACACCTGCTGGGGCTTTATCAGCTTTAGCAGCCAAGAACCAATCGCCACCCCAATCGCTTTTCTTGTCGCAAGAGAATTTGAGTTCGCCCGCTTTCAAGTCGCCTTCCCACGTAAAGACATTAGGATTGCCACTATCGACAGTCATAGCAATAGGATTGTTGATATCCCAACCCGCATCGGTAGCACTACCAATCATATACATTCCTGCATAAGGAGTGAAAGGCACAATGTCAATCTTCATCGTACGGGTGTTGAGGGTAATCTTGTAAGTGCCTGCTGCAATTTTCCATTTGTTATCGGGGTCTCCAGCCCATTTCTTCACGGGGAGGTCGCTACCTTCAGCCGTATTATTTTCTTTCGGACGGAAGAATACTGCTAACCAATCGCCTTCTTTAGTACCTATTTTGAACTCACCCCCATTGCCTAAATCGGCATTGTAGTGGAACACAAAGGGGTCGGTAGGGTCTACGGTCATTTTCTTGAAGCTCCAACCGGTGGGTTCACCTACGAACCACAACTCAGTATATTCAGGCGCTTCGCCTTTGGTGATGCTTATGGTGAGATTGATGAGGTTCACTTTCACGGTATAGACACCACTTTCGGCAATTGTAAATTTCTCATCACTCGTATCGGCATCGGTTTTGCGGAAGTGCAACTCGCTATTATTGCTGCCTTTGCCATACGATGGTATAAACTGACCTTTGGTAGTGATAAACTTGATTTCGCCAGCAGACAATCGTCCTGACCACGCAAAGGCTTTAGGAGTACCCTCAACGGGTTTCATCTCTTCGGCTTGATCGGCACTCCAACCGTGAGGGGCAGCACTACCGATGATATACAACGTATTGCTGATAGGGGTATGCGTTTTGAAAACCACCGTCTTCACATTGGTATGTTGTTTCATTCCCTCACCAGAGGCTACTTGGGCAATGATGCGTACTTCCATCGTAACTTCGGTGTCTTCCGCAACTTTGAAAGTGTTGAGCAAGAGGTTGTTGAGTTCCTCGTTTTTATACACTCTCTCATAGGCTTCACGACCTACATTCTCGCTGATACCTCCCGCAAAGTTGTTGCCTTGCACATCCATTTGGAAAGTATAGGTGATAGCGGCATTGGTGCCGTGATTGGAAGCCGCCGTCCAAGAGAACTTGATCGCTTCTTGTTCGGGGTTGGCAGCGTCTAAGGCTACATTTTCTTTAGGAGCTTTCAATTCAAAGGGTTTTCCCTCTTTGAAGAGCTCCATATAGTCCTCTTTTTTACAGCCCGTAAGGAGCAGTAAGAGGGTTAATATTAGATAGTATGGTTTCATATTAGTTTATGGCCTCACCCCCTCCGTTCTCCCCCTTTCCGAAGGCGAGGGGGAGGGAAACCGCAAAAGCGACAAGGGTGAATATTAGTTAAAAGTTAAGAGATAAGAGTTGTTGTAATTCGTCACTCGTAATTCGTAATTCGTCACTCGTCATTATTATTACCAACCTGGGTTTTGGGTGAGGTTGGGGTTGGCGTCGCGGTCTTTTTGAGGGACGGGCAAGAGCAGGTGTTTCTCGCGGGCGTTGGTTTTGCCTATGGAGTGCAAGAAATTAAGTGCATACTGACCGTTGTCCCAGCGAATCATATCAAACCAGCGATGTCCTTCAAAAGCGAGTTCTATACGGCGTTCGTGGCGTATTTTCTCACGCATTTGCGCTTGAGTGAGGTTCTCTATATCAGCGCGATGGGTAAGCCCAGCACGGGTGCGCACTTTGTACAAAGGCACTTCGGCTTCGGTAGTGCGACCCAATTCGTTGAGGGCTTCAGCTTTCATTAGGAGTACATCAGCAAAGCGGAGCGCTACAAAGTTGGCAGGGTTGGTATTGAAATCGGGAGACTGACTTAGCGGCACTAAAAACTTGCGCACATTGTAACCCGTGTTAGACATTGAAGCGCGGTACGCATTCCCCTCAAAATTAGGACAACCCTCATAGAGAATGGTTTTATCCTTGCGGAGGTCGCCAGCCTCATATTGGTCTACAAACTCTTGTGTAGGCTGATTCCACCCATAAGCACCACCTACCCAACCACTGTTGCGAGGTCCCATAAAAGTACTGAGCCAAGAGGCTTGGTTTTCTTCGCCCCAGAAATCGTCTTTGGTAAGTCCATAATACTGAATTTCAAAGATAGACTCGGCAGTGTTTTTGTTGCGTTCGGCAGCGCCAAAGCAATCGGAATAATCAGGATTGAGGGTATAACCGAGGTTTTCGACAGCATTGCACATCTCAAGGGCTTCACTATATCTGCCCAAGGTGAGGTATACTTTGGCGAGCATACCCGCAGCAGCGCCTTTGGTTGCGCGACCTTTATCGGCATTGCTATATTGCTCGCGTGTGGGCAATAGGTTGAAAGCCTCTCTGAGGTCGGGGATAATCACCTCGTTGTATATCTTCATTTTGCTTTGGCGGAAAGGCGTTTTGTTAGTCAAACTCTCTTTAGGGTCGAGCTGAAGAGGCACATCGCCAAAGAGTTGCACCAAAAGGAAATAGTAGTGAGCGCGGAGGAATTTGGCTTCACCGATACAGCGGTTTTTGATATCCTCAGGGATATTGGCAGAAGGCAAAGCTTTTAGAGCCGTATTGCAATAGAGAATACCAGGGTTACAACCGCGCCATATTTCGAGTGCCAAAGGGTTATCGGCAGTCGCGTTGAAGTTGGAAAGAGTGATGGTTTCAAGTCCATCAGTACCTCCTCCAGCGCCTACGATGCTGTTACCTGCTACGATATCAAGCGTCCAGAGGCGCATATTGTAGAGGTTAGAGCGTTGCAAGGGTTTATAAGCCGAATTGGTAAGGGCAATTGCCGATGCCGCATCGCTTATGTTTTCAGCACTTGAATCTTCATAAGGGGTCTTGTCCAAAAACTTAGAACAAGCCGTGAAGAGCGGAAATGCTAATAGGGTGATGTATAATATCTTTTTCATAGTATTGATCCTCTCCCCCGTTCCCCCTCTCCCAAGGAGAGGGGGGCAAGCCACAAAGGCTGCATAGGGGTAATTTTTTTTTGTTTATAATTGTGTTATATTTTATTACCTGATGCCTGATGCCTGACACCTGACACCTGATACCTAAAACTGCACATTTAATCCGAAACTAACTGTGCGGGTTACAGGATAAGTACCGCTATCAACGCCACCAGTGCCTACTTCGGGATCCATACCGCTGTATTTGGTGAAAGTATAGAGATTTTGGCAAGACAGATATATGCGCAACATATTGGTATGGAATTTTTGAGTAACCTCTTTAGGGAGTGTATACCCCAAGGTTACGTTTTTGATGCGTAAATACGAACCATCTTCTACAAAGCGGGTAGAGTGACGCGCATTTTGGTTAGGGTCGCCATAGATAGCACGCGGAATGCTATTGCTAGTACCCTCGCCAGTCCAACGATCTTTTACTTTGGCAATTTGGTTTTGTGGCACCGACATACCCTCTTGCCATATACGATTGGCATTGTAGATATCGTTGCCTGCTACGCCTTGTAAAAATATTTGTAAATCGATGTTTTTGTAGTTGAAGTTGTTGTTCATAGAGAACGTCCATTCAGGGAATGGATTACCGATATAAGTACGGTCTTCGGCATTGATGACCCCGTCGTTGTTGAGGTCGCGGAACTTCACATCGCCAGGGGCGGTACCGTTTTCTACTTGAGTAGCATAGTTGTCTACCTCGCTTTGGTTTTGGAAAAGTCCGTTCATTACATAGCCATAGAAAGCGTTTACAGGGTGACCCTCGGAGAGGATTTGCAATTTGGTGAGAAACGCTTCAAAACCAGTGAACAAAGGCACACCGTCGTTCATCTTCACAATTTTGTTGCGGTTGAACGATACGTTTACATCAGTATTCCATTGGAAGTCCTTTTTATTCACATTCACTGATGACACCGTGAGTTCTACCCCTTTGTTTTCTACTTTACCAGCATTGATACTCGGCACATTGATATCCGAATAACCAGAACTTACTGATACTGCCATAGGTACCAACATATCGCTGGTGTTTTTGATATAGGCATCGAAAGTGAGGTTTAAGCGGTTTTTGAGTAGCGCGAGGTCAATACCCCCGTTGAATTGCTCTACCGTTTCCCATTTTACATTAGGGTTAGGCATCACGTGAGGATAGAGGGTAGAAACAAGGTTATTGTTGAACACATATTGCCCTGTGCGCAATTTGGTAAAATAAGCATAGTTATCGATACCGCCTTGGTTACCAGTCATACCGTAACCCACACGCAATTTCACATCGTTTACATAGTCGTTTTTAGGGAAGAAAGACTCATTTGATGCACGCCACGCCAAAGAGAAAGAAGGGAAAGTACCCCAGCGGTTTTCTTTGGAGAAACGCGAAGAACCATCGCGACGCACCGTAGCAGTGAGCAAGTACTTATCGGCATAGGTATAGTTGAGTCGCCCGATGAAGGAGAGGATAGCCCAATCGTTCATTGTACCGCCTACCGTAGGGTTTTCCAAGCCTTTGCTGAGTTGGTTTTGCTGGTCGCTCAAGAAGTTGCTCACACTCGCATTGATTTTGCTATACACGTTGTTTTGCGCACTGGTGCCCACCATCACATTGAGGAAGTGTTTTTGGGCAAAAGTATTGGTATAAGTGAGTGTGTTATCCCAGAGGAGGGTAGTACTCTTGTTAGCATCTTGGTAGAGGTTAGAAAGCGGATTAGGTATTGGTTTCCAGTTGTATTTAGGGGAGAAACTACGATTGTCCCAATATTTAAAATCGAGCCCTCCAGTAGTTTTGAGTACCAAGTGTTTTACAGGAGTAATTTCGGCAAAGATATTGCCCAAAATGTTATAGCCTTTGGTAGTGTTTTGTCCGTTGATAAGGGCAGTACCTATCACGTTGCGGATATCGCTGTACTGATGGGCAGGCGAATCAGGACCTGAATAACTTCCGTCTTCATTGTAAATAGGTTGTGTAGGCAAAGAAGCCATCGCCATACGGATATTGTAGTCGCCAGATTTCTTTTCGTCGTGGCTGAGGGTGAGGTTGTTGCCAAACTTAATCCACGGTTTTACGCGCGACTCACCGTTGAACTGCACTGTATAACGGCGGTAAGAAGTGTTGAGGATAATCCCATCTTGGTCAAACACCCCAGCTGATACGTAGTAATTGCTCTTGTCGTTACCGCCTGAGTATGAAAGCGAATAGTTACGCATAAAAGCAGGGCGGAAAAGCGCTTTGAGCCAGTTGGTGCCTTCCCCCCAGTCCTCAGGATTGGCGAAATCAGGGCGTTGTGTAAGCGGACTTACCCCAGGGGTGCGGTTGTAGTTGGCAATCATTTCGTTGTGAAAAGAAGCAAACTCGCGGGCGTTGAGCATCACGGGTAAGTTGGTAGCTTGTTGAAGGGCTACATTGGTGCTGAACGACAGTTTGCCGTCGCCATTTTTTCCTTTTTTGGTAGTGATAAGCACCACCCCATTGGCACCACGAGAACCGTAAATCGCTGTTGCCGAAGCATCTTTTAGCACATCGATATTTTCTATATCATCTACGTTGAGCGCGTTGATACCGAGGTCGGTAGGTACACCATCGATAACCAGTAGCGGTTCGCTATTGTTAATCGTGCTAATACCGCGAATGCGAAATGATACGTTGTCACCAGGTTTTCCCGCCGAGGTTACTTGCACCCCAGCAGCACGCCCTTGGAGGGCTTCTCCAGCGTTGGCAATAGGTTTCTCTTTGAGGGCTTTGTTGGACACCGAAGTAACCGCTCCCGTAAGGTCTTTCTTGCGGACGGTACCATAACCTACCACCACCACTTCGTCTAACTGCTCTTGTTCTTCTTTGAGCACGATAGTGAGTTGGTTTTGGTTGCCTACCGCTACATTTTGGGTGTGATACCCTATAAACGAAACCGATATCGTGGCTTTAGCAGGTACTTCTATCGTGAAATTCCCATCGAAATCGGTAGTAGTACCCTTAGTAGTGCCTTTCACCACCACCGATGCCCCCAGTACGGGCTGGTGTTTTTCATCGATTACCTTTCCGCTAATCTTTTTGTTTTGGGCAGAAAGGGCGGTAGAAAGCAAGCTAAAAAGTAGTAGCAAGGCGAGCTTGCCAATACTGTTTAATAAAGTTCTTTGTTTTCCTTTCATTTTAGTTAAAAGTTAAGAGGTAAGAGTTTGTGCCTGACACCTGACACCTATCCCCTAATACCTGATTCTGGCGCAAAGATAAAACGTTAAAGATATACTAAAAACATTGGATAGTGAAAATATAGATAAGTAAAAATGTAGCTGTTTGATAAACAACAAAATAAAAAGAAAGTGGTAACGAAAAATATAGAAAGAATGTAAAAGTAATTAACAAAGAACATTTGACAAAGGATAATTTGTTATGTGTGTGTGGCACATTAAAATAACAATTCTATGAAAAAACTTATTTTTTCGGCGCTCCTTGCCACAACTTTATTCATTTTACTAGGCAAAAGAGGGTGGCAAATATTATAACGTTACCAATCCTCAAAACTAAGTAGACTTGTCGTTTGTCTTTTCAGATAATAACACCAAGTTCACCTACAGCACACAAAGCCAAAATAGCTTAGTAACGCTATACTTTACTAAAATAAAATAACGATAATCAACCATTAAAATATTCTTTTTCTAATCCTGCTCAGTGCTTGGGGGGTAATGCCAATATAAGAAGCTATATATTTCAGCGGAATATTTTGGATAAGTTTAGGGTCTTTCTCCAATAGATTGCAGTAAATCTCTTCGGGTGATTGCAATAAGAACTGCGCCTCTCGTTGCATCTTTTCAATGAGCAGATGTTCCAAGATATCAACTTTTATTTGTAGGTACTCTTGCTGCTCTATGAGGTGTTCAAGGTGTTCCCGCCCTATTTTATAGGCAGTAACCTCTTTGAGTGCTTGAATAGAGAAGAGGGAAGGTTCACGCTTTACAAACGAGGCATACGACATAAAAAACTGCTCAGCAAAGAGGATATCCACCGTCGTTTCCTTGTCGGTTGTGGGATTGTAGTAGAAAAAGCGCACGATGCCTTCACTGAGGTAATAGAGCGAGTGTTCCACGTCGCCTGCACGGGTGATGAGAGCATCTTTATCGAAATGTACTTCAGTAAAATACTGACTGAGGAAATCTAGGTTTAGGGTCATTGTATATCTTCTGTTTTTTCTTCTTTTACAAACCACATTTGGCAGGTATTGCCCGTAGCAAAAGTAGTGGGTCGTGCAAAATGTAAGTTGTGTAGTGCTGTTTTAATGCCTTTTATCCAACCGCAGTCTACTTGGCATATAATTCTCTGCAAAAAAGTATGCTCAAGAGCTCTTAGTACTTCGTGAAACAAACACTTTTTAATTTGCAAAACATAACCGTAATCATCATCTATAAGGCGTTCAAAGCCAAACCCCTTGCCAAAATAATACGCTTCTCGTGCTTTCGATATCTCCACTATCGCCTTAAAAGGGTACTCCGAAGCTGTTAAGAAAGCCTCAGTGTTTTGCTCCATAAAAGGAGCTATCGGCTCATTGATAGCAAGACACACACATTTGAAAGCCTCTTTATCTTCCTTGCCTATCTTCACAAAAGCTTCATACAAAGCTACTACTAAAACCGCAAATTGCACATTCCCTTCGTCCAACTCATTCTTGATAAGATGAGATACTTTTTGTAATGAGTGCTTAAAATAATCTTCAAAAGCGTTTAAAAAGTCTTCAAACAACGCTTCATCTATCCATTGTTGGGCTTTTATATAAGCAAAAGCCTCTTTCTTTATCCACTGATAGCTGTCCAGCGGACTAAAACTGTATTGTTCTTCTTGGTTCATTTTACATTTGTTTTATAAATGCAAAATTACGTCCAGCAATACACAAAAAAGTTGCTATTTGGCAACTTCCTCTCTTTACTTGTAAGATTTTAGCCTACTGATAGAGTATTTAGTCATTCCAAGCATTGTAGCAAGGTCTTTTTGTTTCACTTTTTGTATAAAGGCAGGAAAGCTGAACAAAGCTTCATATCGCTCTTTAGCCGATTGTCTTTGAAAGAGTTCAATAGTTTCCATCAGCCGTAATATTGTTTGTTGCTCATTTTGTATGAAGAACTGTTGCCACTCATAGCTATTTTGTAGAAGTGAATGCATTTGTTGTTTATGTATTTTCAGTACTTCAGTCTCTTCAATAGCTGTAATAGCATAACGAGAAGGTAAGCAATTTATATAACTATTTTGCTCTGTAAAAAAGTAATCTTCAAAAGCTATCCAGCTCGTGTATTCCTCTCCTTCATCGTAAAAGAATATCCTAAGAGCCCCTTTGTTTACAAAGTAATAATGCTCACACACTTGTCCGAAGTCTAACAGCAAGGTATCTTTAGCAACGCTCTCTTTTTGAAAAGCCTCTCTAAGCGTCTGTTCCTGTATTTTTAGCTCAGGAACGGTTTTTTGTATGTATGCAATTAGTTTTTCCAATTCTTCTCCAATTCAGCAATAATGTGTGAGGCAAAGGTACTACTATTTTTCTAAATACCAATCTTAGCTCTTACAAATGCTTCCTCTGAACAATCCACAACCTCCCTATAACAAAACAAAAAAGGACTACCATTAAGGTAGTCCCTTCTCTATTTTTTACTAATTGCTAACGTGCTACAACTGTGTGTGCGACTCGCACCTCATACTAAAACTTGTAGTTTACTCCTAAGCCCAATACTTCACGAATTTGGAAAGCTTTAGCAGCGTCGTCGTCGTAGATAGCTTGGAAAGTAAAGTTAGCTGATAAGTACTTGTTGATAGTCATCACAATGTTTGCAGTATAATCCAAGTCTACGTTTTGTGGTTTGTCGAGATAGTTGCTGTACAAGCTAAGGATATTCTCGAAAGACACATTGTCCATCACAGAAAACTTAGCATAACCGTTCAAGTAGAAACCGAGTTCATAACGAATGTTCTTTCCTTGTTCAACACCGTAGAAAGGACCTGTTTCTGTCCAACGGCTTTTAGCTGTTGTGATTTTAGAAGTTGCAGGAGCCAAGTTCACTTTTAGGTTATCGCTCTTCTTCCACAACATACCAGGACCAAATTGTAAGTATCCAGGTGAAAGCATTTGGTTTATGAGCGTACGACCTGTGCTCTCATATTTGTAACCATCGGTCATTTGTGTTTTGAAGTTCAAGAAGAATGAATAGTACCACTGTGGGTTGTTCAATTGGTAACCGAGTACTGAGTTCACCTCAAAACGGTCAGTGGTTTTTCTTGAATAGTCATCACCTTCAAGTTTAGTAATCCCGTAATCAACAAATACGTTGTTATCCCACGCCCATTTGTCTTTCTTGTAGTTAAAAGCATAGCTCACCGCAAGGCTTGCTGCTACGTTGTTAGTTCCCCCTCCTGTCCAATCGTGGTTGAAGGCGGCTTGCGAGAACATCAGTGAAGCGTTACCTCCCTTTGTCCATCGAGGAGCAGGAGCTTCCTCTGTTGGAGCTGCCGTAGGGTCTTGTGCTACACCGTCATTCGTTTGGTCTTCCTGAGCAAATACAGCTACTGAAGACAATAGTAAAGTTGAAAATAAAAGTCTTTTCATAAGTGATTTATTTATAATTTTTACAAAAATCCTAATTCAAGTTTCGCCACCTCACTCATCATATCCTGATTCCACGGTGGGTCAAAAGTGAGTTCTACAATCGTTTCGTGCACTTCGTCAATACTTTGTACCTTTTCCTTCACCTCCATTGGGAGAGACTCTGCCACGGGGCAGTTAGGCGAAGTGAGAGTCATTAATATTTTTACATCGAAGTCTTCGTTCACAAACACGTCATAAACAAGCCCCAATTCGTAAATATCTACGGGTATTTCAGGGTCGTATATCGTTTTGAGCACCTCAACGATTTTCTCGCCCAATTGCTCTATCTTTCTTTCTTCAGTCATTTAATTTTTCTTTTTAAAGAGATAAGTCTAACGCCTCAGAAATCTAATAAAGATATATCTGTTTGATTTGAATAGACTTGTTTAATTTCTACACCGCCAGGTGTATTCCTTCTTATCTATTCCCTAACACCTTAGCAGCATATCCCCTCATTTGCCCTATCATACTCACCAACCCGTTCGCACGAGTAGGTGATAGATGGTCTTTCAGTCCTATTTTATCAATAAAACTCATATCCGCTTTTAGGATATCCTCAGCCGTTTGTTCAGAGAACACTTTCACTAATAAAGCAACAATCCCTTTGGTGATAATTGCATCGCTATCGGCGGTAAAGATAAGCTTACCATCTTCCTCTTCGGCGTGTAACCACACCTGACTCTGACAGCCTTTAATGAGGTACTCCTCCGTCTTATACTTTTCGTCAATAAGTGGTAACGACTTGCCTAATTCTATAAGATATTCGTAACGTTGCGTCCAATCATCAAACAGCGAAAAGTCTTCAATAAGCTCATTCTGAATCTGTTGAATAGTCATTTATGTTACTTTTAGGGCGCAAAGATATAAAACAAATAATAACTAACAACTAATAGCAAATATTTTAACGCTCTTTTAACGCTCCATACAGCCTCTTGTCACGTCGCTACATTTCCCCTTAAAAGGAATATGTTTTCGTCCCTAATTCCCCCTTTGAAGGTAGCCAGCGACAGCTGGG
>NZ_KB291215.1:0-1991 GCF_000318255.2 Capnocytophaga sp. oral taxon 380 str. F0488 | reverse complement strand
AGACTTCTCCCAAGGAGAGGGGGTGTAGTGACGAATAGAGAGCGACGAAAAAAGGGGAATGTGGGGACGAATGACGAAGGTAATGTGAGGTTATAACGCGACGGGCAGGTGGAAAATTAGAGATTGTCTGATAATTGAAAAAAAATTACTACTTTTGCCGAACTTTTCACAGACGAATAATAGCAAAATTAAACACTATGCGAACTCTTGTTATAGGCGATATACACGGTGCTTTACGCGCTTTGGTGCAGGTGCTTGAAAGGGCTGATATACAAGCTGATGACTACCTTATTTTCCTTGGTGATTACGCTGACGGTTGGAGTGAGACTCCCGAGGTGATGGATTTTCTCATCGGATACCAAAAGAAACAGCGTTGTTTGTTCCTCAGAGGGAATCACGATGCGCTTTGCCGTGAGTTTCTTTTAGGAAAAGAGATGGATACTCTTTGGCGTTTGCACGGAGGAAAAGCTACTGAAAAGGCTTATCGGAATGTTTCGGCAGAGCGCAAAAAGGCTCATATTGATTTTATAAACTCGCTTGAAAATTACTACTTGGATAGCAAAAATAGGCTTTTTCTTCACGCGGGATTTACTAATTTGCGGGGGATTGCTCACGAGCATTTCGAACAGATGTACTATTGGGATAGAACGCTTTGGGAACTTGCTTGTAGCGTTAGTCTTCCTAAAACGGATAAGTACTATCCTAACCGTTTGAAACTCTATAATGAAATTTATATAGGACATACACCTACCACGCGCTTGGGAACTGATAAACCTCTTATTATAAACGGGGTAGCAAATGTAGATACAGGGGCGGGCTTCAAAGGACGCCTTACGGTTATGGATATTGAAACGAAGGAATATTGGCAGAGTGAGCCTGTTTATAAACTGTATCCAGAAGAACAAGGACGCAATCAATAAAATATTAAAAAATGAAGAAGTTTATATACTTACTGTTATTACTGCCGATGTGTGGTGTAGCACAAGAACAATTGCAAAATGAAAGTGCTATTTTTAAAGCTATTGAGGCGAAATTTAAGCTCGACAGACGTCAGGTGTATTGGGCACTTTATACTGAGCGAGGGCTAAAAGAAGATACGATACATAAGCTCGTGGTTTTTCCTTTAAAGAAAAGAAGTAAGGACAAGATGCTTTATGATGCTTATGTTGTTTTGTACAATCTTCAGAAACAGATGATAGATAACTACTATATAGGTGAAGGTGAATGGGAAGATAGTGATAGAGGGCGCTTACAGGGTTTGGAAGTGGCATCTCAGACGCCACTGTTGGGGAAGAAAGCGATTGCTTATCAGGTGAGGGTGTTTTTCTCGAATGCCGATAGAAATAAGCCTATGGGCTCGGAGGTGCTCACCTATTTTATTACTAAAGGGAGGAAGTTGCAAAAAGTGTTAAGTACTGATATATTTTCTTATACAGCTGATATTTCGGGGGGAGGAACTGCAAAAACTTCTTGTGAGGGAGAAAAAAAAGAGATGAGTAGCAAATTGCATATTTCAGAGCATAAGGTGCGAGGTTTCTATACCATAGAGGAAACACGTGTTACTAAACATATAAAAATAGAGCGTGATGCGGAAGGATTTTGCGCTGAAAGGGTGGTTGATAGTAAAGAAGATGTAATACAGATGCAATACAAAAAAGGGAAATATCAACCACAATAATTGCTATAACGATGAAAAAAACGGTGGGTTTTGTAGGGCAAATAAAGAAATATTGAAAATTTATAAAGTTAGTAATCAATTAGTTGTATAAATATTTAAAATTTTCTTAAAAAAAACTTTCAAAAAATTTGCTAGTTTGAAAAAACGCCGTACCTTTGCACCCGCAAATGAGACGATAAGGCACATTTGTAGGGGGTATAGCATACGCCCAAAAGAAAGAAACAACACGTACTTTGACATAATGTTGTACAGCACAAAGAAGATTTAAAGAATTGAGTAAAACCTGAAGTCAATAACTTGAAGATCGGTTAGA
>NZ_KB291214.1:0-48714 GCF_000318255.2 Capnocytophaga sp. oral taxon 380 str. F0488 | reverse complement strand
AATTCTGATAAAGAATTGCTCTTTTTTTGTTGTTTGAAGTTGTGGGACTGCTTGGAAGGAGAAGGACGAGTTGGAGGGAGAAGGACGAGTTGGAGGGAGAGTAGGAGAATTAACAAAGCTGTATATTGCAAAAAAAAGTTTAGCTTATATGAACCTTATATGAATTTTGAACAATTGTTATACAAAGAATATGTAAAAAGTTAAGAGTGAAAAGTTTTTGATTGAGTAGGGAAAGAAAGCTTGTGAGGTAGGTAATATACTTAAAAATTAGGATTTATTCGAAGGAATAGCGAAGCTAAGACGAAGGAAAGACGAACAATGAACGAAGGAAAGGCGAACTTAAGACGAAGAATAAACGAAGAATGAGTGAGTATTTAATAAAGATAAAATATACTAAAAAGACCTTTATTTTATATGTTATGTTTTTGTAATGTATATACATTAGCTATTTTCAAATTAATAGTGAAAGAGGTGTGTAAGAAATAATCAAAAAAAAACTTGTTTTGTATAAAATAATGTTTTATCTTTGCCATTGAATAACATATAATATAAAACTGACTACTTCATTATTATTATTAACTTTTAATTCGCTGACATATGAATATAATATTCAACTCAAAAGTATTAAAAAAACTGAACAAACTTTGCTTTAAAGTTTGGTTTGTTTGCTTGCTATTTTTCTTTGGTATGAGTTATGCTCAACGGGAAGACTTTAAGACTTTGGTAGAGAAAGCCACAAAGGGTGATATGGAAGCTCAAGTGCGTTTGGCAACTAATTATGAAAAAGGTATTGGAGTACCTCAGTCTTTTCCTAAAGCTGTTGCTTGGTATGAAAAAGCAGCAGAACAGGGTGATGTAAAATCACAGACGAAATTAGGACTTTGTTATTACTATCGGAAAGGAGTTGTACAGTCCTATGAAAAAGCAGCTTATTGGTTTCAGAAAGCAGCTGAACAGGGGTATGCTGAGGCTCAATCGAAATTAGGAGTGTGCTATCACAAAGGGCAAGGAGTAAAACAATCGAATGAACAAGCTGTATTGTGGTTTCAGAAAGCAGCTGATCAAGATTTTGCAGAGGCACAGAGTTTTTTAGGATATTGTTACTATAAAGGTTTAGGAGTGGCACAATCGGATAGTGATGCGGTATTTTGGTATGAGAAAGCTGCTAATCAAGGTGATGTTGAGGCACAACGCAATTTAGGTTCTTATTATTTCAAGGGGCAGGGAATACCTCAGTCGTATACTAAGGCTATCTTTTGGTTTGAAAAAGCAGCTAACCAAGGAGACAAGGAAGCTCAAACTATTTTAGGATTTTGCTATTATGCCGGTACTGGTGTGGATAAATCACAAAAAAGGGCTATTTACTGGTTTGAGAAGGGATGTAGGAATAATAGTCCTAAAGCTTGTGAGTATTTAAATGCTATTCAGCAGTAATAACTATAAAGTTAGGAATAAGAAAGATAAGGTAATTATAAAATTAGTGATATATGTTTAAGAATATCTTTCTTTTTGAAGGACGTATTAGGCGAACAGAGTTTGGACTATCTATTATTATAGATTATTTTGCTCTTATATTTTTGGGTGTAATAGATGCCGTAGTAACTCTAGGAATAGTGATAAAGTTTTTATTCTTTACATTATTGTTTTGGTTTATTTTAGCTCAATCAGTTAAACGTTCACACGACTTGGGGCAAAGTGGCTGGTATGTGCTTTTACCTTTCTATAATCCTTTCTTTTTACTTTTTTCAGAAGGTGTATTGGGAAAAAATGAATACGGAGAAGATCCTAAAAAGAGAGTAAATTTTTTCAATGCATCAACCTCTTCTTCATCTATTTTACAACCGCCCTTAGTTAGAGCATATCAACCCATAGCAGAAGATATTTCTGAGGGTAGTACTTCTTGTAGGTATCATTTTGTAGTTACAAAAGATGATACTGTTTTGAAGAAATGGCTTGATACTGAGGTAGGGTCTATCAATATGCTTGCTGACCCAATACTTAATAAAGTGAGTATTATAGGAAGAGATGTATTTTATGGTTGCAATAAGCTTATTTATATTATTTTCTCAGAACATCTTAACTTTATTAGTGATTTTGCTCTTGACGATTGTGAGCATTTGCATTCGGTGACTTTCCCTAGTAAATGTTTACAGATAGGTAATTGTATTTTTGGGAAGAATTGTCCAGAAAGTATAACACTTGAGGCTGAAGAACCTCCTATATTGGATGGTTATTTGGCATATAATGATGAGAAATTGAAAGCTATTTATGTACCTATTGAATTTGTAGAAAAATATAGGATAGCTAGAGCTTGGGATAAATATGCAGATATTATTCAAGGACATTAATCAAACAACAATAAAGATTATGAAACGAGTTTTATTATATTTATGTATATTTTACTTTTGGGAAGTAAACGCACAAAAGACAAGAGAGGTTTATAAGGACTTAGATTCGTTATATTTGTTAATTCAAACAGAGTACGATTTAATTACCAAAGATTATGAAGAACACATTGCTGAGTTCGACTTCAATAGAGTGATGAGAATAAGAGAACAAATAGCATATTATCTCTCTCATATTGATAAAAGGGTAGATTTAAGTAGGATAAAATTATTGAGTGATTCATTGAAATCATATCCTGATACTGAAGAAATATTTTTAAGTATTCGCTCTCAAAAAGCAAAACAACATCAGCTAACTACTTTGAAGCAGGCTTTTGACGGATTACAATTTGAAAAGGTATTAAACTTAGTAGCAATATATAGTGAAAATGGTTATATACCTTCTTATGAATTGGCGTATTATAAGGTTATGTCAGAATATAGATTGTTTTTAAAATCTTCTAATAATAAGCAAGAGAAAGAAGCACTAATACAAAACTTGACTACTTATCAAAATGAATATTTAGGTAAGAGTAAAATCTATGACCGAGTGATAGATGATACTATAAAAAATGTCAAAAGAAGAAGATAATCTTCTACTCTTAAATTTTACATTCCTAAATAACGAGTTACTTTGTTACTTCGGCGAGTAGAGAATTTGATTTGTTTTATGTATGTAAGTTTAAAATTCGCAGTATTAATACCCAGTAAATCAACATCTTTAAAGTACAAATTCTTGTTGTTGTAAAGAATTGAAAAGGCAAGTGACCAGTCTTTTTGTGTATAAGACAAAGAAGTATTAAGCCTAAAGTTTACGTACTGATTAAATTTCATTTTGTTTAGTGGATTAACTTCACCTCCAAAATAGAATCCCATACCCGCTAAAGCTGTAAAGGTAAAGCGTGGCAATATTTCGATACCTCCAGAAACGCCTCCACTGAAGCCTCCTTGTATATGTCTAAAAGTATCCTCATCAAGTGAAATAGCAGGAATTGCTACTTTGTGATAATAGATTCCAGCTCCTGCGTACCAACTGAAAGTAGGTCGCAAAGGGTCTCCATCGAGGTTGAAAATATTCTTTACTGAAAAGTTTTTTAAGTTGAAGAAATATAACATTTCAGAACCTATTTGTTGTATACGAGTATCTGCCAATATCTGAATATTATTCTTGCCTTCTTCATAGTAAAAACCCTTATAACTTTGATAATAGAAATCAAGTAAAATCTTTTGACTTACAAATGAATGTAACTGAAAATCGAAATATCTTGTTTTTCCGTATTTGCTCTCATTGCGCAAAGGGGCAACACTCTGAGCATAATCAAGGTTAATATAAGTATTGTGGATACCAAATCCTAACCCAACCGTAAGTGGGTAGTTGGGCAATAACGACTTATTTTTCAAAGCAGGATTTAATGGTTCATCTTCTATATCTATTGATAGATAATTGATACTTAAAGAAGGTTTTATCCACATTTTATAGTAATGCTTCTTAGTGGAAGTGGTATCTTGTGCCCATAGAGTAGTGATTGATAAGAAAAATAATATTATGTATTTCATTTTGTTAGATATTTAGATTTTAAGAACTAGGAGTTAAATGTTTAGGTATTATTAGAAATACTTTGTCAAAGTCGTAAGACTTTGCAAAGTATATACTGCATTTAGTAGCCTAAAATCTTTAGCATTTCGTCAGCTTTTTGTTGCTCCATAAAGAGACGAGAGGTTAGGTTCCCATTTTTATCTTTATCAATAAGTACTATTTTAGGTTGTGGAATCAAACAGTGTTGTAAGCCTCCTACTCCTCCAATACTATCCTGATAAGCCCCTGTGTTGAAGAAACCTATATACAATGGCTTATTTTTGTTGTATTTTGGTAAATAGATAGCGTTCATATTCTGTTCGCTGTTGTAATAATCGTCACCATCACAAGTGAGTCCACCGAGCAGTACGCGTTCGTATTCATCGTTCCAGCGGTTAATAGGCAATAGTACAAAACGCTTGTTGATAGCCCAAGAGTCAGGTAAGGTAGTAATGAAAGAGGAGTTTATCATATCCCATTTTTCACGATCGTTTTGTTGCTTTTGATACATTATCTCATAAATAGCCCCTCCAGCTTCGCCTACTGTAAAACTACCAAATTCAGTAAAGATATTTGGTACAGGCACTTTTTCTTGATCACAAGTGATTTTTATCTGACGGATAATCTCGTCTACCATATAAGCATAATCGAATTCAAAAGCCAACGAGCTCTTGATAGGAAAACCACCGCCTATATTAAGACTATCGAGTTCAGGCGCAACCTTTTTGAGTTGGATATACACACGTAAACACTTGAGGAGCTCATTCCAATAGTAGGCATTGTCTTTAATCCCCGTATTGATAAAAAAGTGCAACATTTTGAGTTGTACTTTAGGGTTGTCCTTAATCTCACGGTTGTAGAAAGGGACAATGTTTTTATAACCAATTCCCAAACGACTGGTATAAAACTCTGAACGAGGGTCTTCTTCAGAAGCAATACGAATACCTATACTGTATGAACCTTTTATTTTTTCTTCAAATAAATTAATTTCCTCATAGTTATCAATGATAGGAATACAGTTGTGGTAGCCACGATTGATAAGGTCAGCAATGCCATCGATATAAGCATCGCGCTTGAAACCGTTGCATAGAATGTGAGTCTCTTTACTGATAAGTCCATCATTGATAAGGTTATTGATGATATTGATATCAAAAGCCGAAGAGGTTTCCATATGAATGTCGTTCTTCAATGCCTCTACCATTACGTGTTTGAAATGCGAACTTTTGGTGCAATAACAATAGTTGTATGCTCCTTTGTACTTGTGCTTCTTGATAGCCTTTTCAAACCATCTTTTAGCACGCTGAATATTTTCAGATATTCTAGGGAGATACATAAATTTGAGAGGTGCTCCATACTTGCGTACGAGCTCCATCAAATCGATATTGTGAAAGCGAAGTTCATCGCCATCTAAGGTAAATTCGTCTTGTGGGAAGTAATAGGTTTGGTCAATTAGGTCGATATATTTATTTTTCATTTGTATAGTGTAACTTAAATAATGAGTAATTTTTTAGTAAAAAAATATTTAGATAACATCTTGGCTATCTATCCATATTACCTAATTACACCTAATTCAAATACGAAGCGGTGAAAGGCTCTTAGCCTTAAACTTAATTTGCAAGGAATGAGTACGTGCAGAGTGAAAATAACTTAAAAATAAGATGTTCATTTTCAGCAACCAAAGGTTTTTAGTAATTAAATTATTTTATAGTTCGGTGATAGTGTATCATTACTTATCAGAATGCAAAAGTAATTATTATTTTTGAATTACAATATATGTTATATAAAAAACTTTGCCAAAAATAGATACATATCTTTGGCAAAGTTTGTAAAAAGTAGTTTTATGAGAATTATTTTACCAAATCTACTATCTCATTTACTATTTGTAATTCTTCATTAGTAGGGATGATAAGTATCTTTACACGGCTATCAGCAGCTTGAATCTCTACGGGTTTAGTAGGATGATTGAGCTCTTCGTTTTTCTTCTCATCGAGCTTGATACCAAAGAAATCTAAGTGCTTACAAGCAAATGAACGTGTAAGAGCATCGTTTTCGCCCAAACCTGCGGTAAATACAATGCTATCCAGCCCATTAAGTGCTGCTGTATAAGCTCCTATAAACTTCTGAATGCGGTAGCCGTACATCTCGTAGCAAAGGGCTGCGTTGGCATCACCTGAACGATATAGAGCTGCTACATCGCGAGCGTCAGAGTGTCCTGTAAGTCCAAGCATACCACTCTTCTTGTTGAATAGTGTTTTCACTTCCTCATAGCTCATACCTAATTCTTGTCCTAAGAAGAAAACTACTGAGGCATCTATCTGCCCAGTGCGCGTTCCCATAATGAGTCCATCGAGTGGTGTAAGTCCCATTGAAGTGTCTACACATTGTCCTTTTTCGTTTACAGCAGCCATACTCGCCCCATTGCCCAAGTGAATGGTAATGTTCTTGATATGCTGATTATTAAGGTGTTTACGAGCTTGTGCATCTACATACTTATGACTCGTGCCGTGGAATCCATAAGCGCGTAATCCGTATTTTTCATAGTATTCATTAGGAATTGCATAGCGGAAGGCTTTAGCAGGCATTGTTTGGTGGAAAGCAGTGTCAAAAACGGCTACGTGAGTAGCTTTATTAAAGAGTTTTTGTGCTACGCGTATCCCTTCTAAATGTCCTGGGTTGTGCAAAGGCGATAGAGGAATAAGACGTTTGATTTCGGCTACTACCTCATCAGTAATTACAGTAGGTTGTACAAACTTCTCACCTCCGTGTACTACGCGGTGTCCTACCCCTTTAATATCGCTAGGGTTGTGGATAACGCCTACTTCGGGGTCTGTAAGAAGTTCAGCTACCAAATTCATACCCACTTCGTGAGTAGGAATAGGTTGTTCTTTCTTCACTTCTATCTCTTTGCCATTTTTTACAGCCACATATTTCACGTAGCTACCGTCAATATTGATGCGGTCTACAATTCCTTTTACTTTCGATTCTCCTGTTTTAGAGTCGATAAGCTGATATTTGAGAGATGAACTCCCTGAATTAATGATTAATATTTCCATTTTAGTCTTTTGTTATTAGTCGTTAGTTTTCCCCTCCTTTGGAGAGGGGGTAGGGAGGATACTAAAACTCTGATTGTATCGCAGTGATAAGTACAGTGTTGTAAATATCAGGGATAAGAGCCCCACGACTGAGGTCGTTTACGGGTTTCTTTAATCCTTGTAGCATAGGCCCTATGGCTAAACCGCCTGTTTCGCGTTGCACCGCCTTATAAGTGTTATTACCGGTGTTAAGGTCGGGGAAAATAAGCACATTAGCTTGTCCTGCCACAGGTGAATTTGGCATCTTTTGTTTCCCTACTTTTGGGTCTACCGCAGCGTCATATTGTATAGGTCCTTCTACGAGTAATTCGGGGCGACGCTCTTTTACGAGCGCTGTTGCTTCACGCACTTTGTCTACATCGGCACCACTACCTGAGTCTCCTGAAGAGTAGGAGAGAAGTGCTACCTTAGGTTCAATACCAAAAGCAATAGCTGAGTCGGCAGAGCTAATAGCGATATCGGCTAATTGTTCAGCAGTAGGGTTAGGCACTACGGCGCAGTCACCATATACTAGTACGCGGTCGTGCAAGAGCATAAAGAATACTGATGATACCGTGTTTACCCCTGGTTTGGTCTTTACAAATTGCAAAGACGGACGGATAGTGTGAGCAGTAGTATTTACAGCCCCTGATACCATACCATCAGCATCGCCTAAGAATACCATCATTGTACCGAAATAAGACGAATCAAGCATTAAGTCTTTAGCTTGCGAAAGCTCCAATCCTTTGCTCTTGCGCAATTCGTATAGTTTTTCGGCATACGCCTCATATTTATCACTCTCGGCAGGATTGATAATACTGATACGTTCTTCGTTCCATTTCAAGCCCAAAATGTTCTTAGCTCGTGTTTTAATCGCTTCGGGTTCTCCCAAGATAGTGAGGTAAACGAGTTCGTCCTCTGCCAATTGAGAAGCCGCAGTAAGAATACGGTCGTCAGTACCTTCTGGTAACACAATGCGTTTTTGTCCTGCACGTGCTTTTTGTACCATATTGTATTGAAACATACGAGGGGTAATAGTTTCCGATTTGAAAGAGGCTATACTGCTGTTGAGTTTCTCAGCATCTACATTTTCATCAAATAGTTGAAGAAGCATTTTTACCTTTTCAGTATTTTCAGGATAGATGCTTGATTTTGTATTCCCAATGATATTAGCAGTTTCAAAAGTATCTGTTTTAGCTATCATTATAGGAATGTTCTTTTGGATACCATCTAAAATCTTACTCATTGAAGGGTCTGGGGTTAAGTCGCCGTATAGTACTACCCCTTTGATATTAGAGAAATTGGAATAGTTAGCCACCAAAGAACCTGCTATGAGGTCAATACGGTCAGTAGGGAGCACAGCCAAAGTATCTTCGTTTAGTTTGGCTAAATAGTTAGAAAGTTGCATAGCTCCCACAATGGTACGTTTGGTGGTAACGTCTATATTATCGCCTTTGTAAAGGAATTCAACGTTGAGAGCATTGGCTATCTCGCGGATAGTAGGGCGTGAAAGCTCTTCTTTGCGCGGAATCAAAGTGAAGGTTATATCTTTAAAACGTTGTTCTAATTTGCTGAGCGTATCAGCAGTGGCATTAGTAGCCTTGTTTACAAATACGCTAAGTACGCGCAAATCTTTTTCCAAGAAGTTGTTAAGATCTGCCTGTACTTGGTTCACCAATTCATCTTCTGATGAAAAGTTGTCTTTAAGCACTATCAAAGCAGGAATGTTGAGGCTTTGTGCTACCGAAGCGTTGAAGTTTGGGTCGAAATAGCTATCGTCTATAGTACTTGAACTATCCACTAAAACAAAGTCGAATTTGCTTTCTAAGGCTTTGTATTTTTTGATGATAGTGTCGTATACTTCCCCTATATTGCCTTCGTTTTTAAGAGCGATAACCTCCTGACGTGTGTAAGCATAGGCTTCATCGTAACTCATATCGAGCTGAAAGTGCTCCAAGACAGTCTCGATGAAAGTGTCTTTTTTAGATTTACTTTCTACAATAGGTCTAAAATAACCTACCTTAGCAGTGTTGCGCATAATCATTTGCAACACACCCAAACTCACCACCGACTTACCGCTGTGTGCATTGGTAGCGATGATATAAACAGATTTATTCATTTTTTTATTTACTTTTTAGTGTTTATATATTAAGTTGCAAAGGTAACAATATAATTTAAGAAAGCAACATAAAAAAGATATTTTTATTTTTAATACCTCAATAATCAATATCTATTCTTCTTTATACTCCTTGCCGTTATATTTCAAGAATACAGTTTTAGTGCTTTTTTCCACTACTTTATCATCGCAATTTTTATCTGTAGCTTTTTTAATAAAAGTCTGTTTATCCTTAATGTTGAAATAGCCATTTGTTTTTTTACTATCCATTATAAACATAGAATTACGCTCATCTGACCAACTTCCTTCACAGTTATAGTTCCATTCCCCGTTATATGTACTTAATTGATATTGATGCAGTATTTTTTTAAGAGAGGTATTTTCTGGTAAAAACAAACTAAATGTTTCTTCAGAATAAGGATTTACTTTGCTACCATTTTTATAGAAAGCCCGAATGCCAAAAGCACGTATTTCTTCGGTAAGTATAAACTTAGCCGTATCAATAGAAAGCTCCTGTAATTCAACAGCATCCGAATAATACTCATCAATTCCCTTATACGACTGTGTTATTCGTTTTTGTAAGAAGTCATACACCACTACATAAAGGTCAAATGTTGCCTCGTTTTCGTCGTTCCCTTTTCTTATAGGAAATACCATTACCAATTTATGAGTGTCGTAAGGCAATACCTTTTCGGTATACAAGTCTTTATCAATCTTGTTTTTAGGAATTCCCAAAGTCTTGATAACTTGATTGTAAGCTTGTGCGTTCTCTTGAGTTTTTACCACATAAGAGCAAAATAATAAAGTAAAGATAAAAAGTAGTCGTTTCATCGTTCTTATAAGAATATCAGTTGAAAGTACAAAGATAAGGAATTTTTTAATAATCAATCAAACAAGAAAGTTTCTGTACCTCACATCTCTTTATTTGGCTCTCTCTCGTTCGTGTATCTTAGCTCGTTGCTTCTTTGTTTTTCTTTCGTTTTATTGCCCTCAAAATTACCTTTTTTGTTCACTCTTAACTTCTTATTATCAACTATTTACATACCATTTCTATACCAATCGTCCAAGATTCGTATAAGCTCCCTATAAGCTCCCTATAAGCTAAGTATAAGATTTTTTCAAACAAAAGTACATTTCCTTGTTATTTATAATTTCGTTTTCTTTTCTTATTTCTTATGCCTAATTTTGCCCTATACTATTAAGCTCGTTTTCATCATTATAATATTTTTGTGCGTGATAATTTGTCAGTAAATTTAAATGTATTATCTTTGCACCAACAATTTAGATTTTAAAGTAAAGAAATGAGTAAAGGACCTATTTCTCAATTTATCGAGAAAAACTTTTTACACTTTAATGCAGCAGCTTTAGTTGATGCTGCCAAAGGATATGAAACCCATATCACTGAAGGCGGAAAAATGCTCGTAGCACTTGCTGGAGCAATGAGTACGGCAGAATTAGGCATTTCGCTTGCCGAGATGATTCGCGCAGGAAAAATAGATATTATCTCTTGTACAGGGGCAAACCTCGAAGAAGATGTGATGAATCTTGTAGCGCACTCTCATTACAAGCGTGTTCCTCATTATCGCGACCTCACTCCTGAGCAAGAAAGAGAACTCCTCGACGGTCATTACAACCGTGTAACCGACACTTGTATTCCTGAGGAAGAAGCTTTCCGTCGTTTACAAAAACACTTAGAAGACGTATGGCACGCAGCCGAAAGTAAAGGTGAACGCTATTTCCCTCACGAATATCTATATCAAGTAGTGAAATCGGGGGTATTGGAGCAATATTATGAAATCGACCCTAAAAACTCTTGGATATTGGCAGCAGCCGAAAAGAACTTGCCTATCGTATGTCCAGGTTGGGAAGATTCAACTACCGGTAACATTTTCGCCGCCAATGTAATCAAAGGAAACTTGAAAGCCTCTACTGTGAAAACAGGTATCGAGTATATGATTTATCTCACCGAATGGTATCGTGCCAATTCAGCGGGTAAGGGCGTAGGTTTCTTCCAAATAGGAGGCGGTATTGCTGGTGATTTCCCTATCTGCGTAGTACCTATGATGTATCAAGATTTGGAATGGGAAGACGTACCTTTCTGGTCGTATTTCTGTCAGATTTCCGATTCTACCACCAGCTACGGTTCTTATTCAGGAGCAGTGCCTAATGAGAAGATTACTTGGGGTAAATTAGATATTGATACCCCTAAATTTATAGTAGAATCCGATGCTACCATTGTAGCACCTCTTATTTTTGCTTATCTTTTAGGTAAGTAATTTCAACTAAAAGGTAAAAGGGAACAAGTGCCACTATACTTGTTCCCTTTTACCTTTTACTCACATATCCAGCTATGAGCCCTCGCTGGCTTTACCTTTTACCTTTTACCTTTTATCTTTTATCTTATATAGAACCCTTCTTTTCCTTGTTCTCTTCTTATGAAAATATAGCCTTGGGAGTAGACGTCTATATACACCGTAACCCTTTCATTAGCAGTAAGAGCTTGCCATAGAGAGGCTTTTCCTTTTTGGTAAATATTGTTGATGATAAGAATACTATCGTTGTGCATATAGTTTAGATAAATACTTAGATCTTCTTTTGGGTAATTGATAAAAAGCAAGTCGTATGTAACAGATGGTTGCAACTGAAAGCTAATGTTACAGGTTTCTTTTATAGCAGTTATACTATTTAGCATATCTTCATCAGTGAAAATAGTTTTTACCTCTAAATAACGAATAATCTTCAATAATAACACCAATTGTCTTTTGGATAGGGTAGGAGGAAAACCCTTGATTTCTTGACGATTTACTAATTGTTTATTGTACAAGCAACGAGTTACAAAGTTGTAGACAAAAGGTGAGTGCACCCCGTGCTCATTGGTAGATTTTAAAAGGAATTTTAAATAACTCTTAAATTGCATCTTTTCTTTTCTTCAAACAAACACGGCAAAGGTAGAGAAAATTAGTAAATTGGCAAATTTTATTTGTGGGTATAAAATATTATTTGTACATTTGCAGGCTATGAGAGAAATTCTTGTTAAATATTTACCTGATAACGCAGTAACACCTTGTTTCGAACTGATAAAAGTAAACAACATCTATTTGAGAATTGTAAACGAACGAAAAACAAGGCACGGCGACTATCGGCAACTTCCTAACGGGCAACATCTCATCACAATGAATGCTACTGCTAATAAGTATCGTTTCTTGATAACTTTTATTCACGAAGTGGCTCATCTGGTAGCTTTTGAACGCTTTGGACGGCTTATCAAACCTCACGGTAACGAATGGAAATACACTTTCCAACAACTGATGAAACCTTTTATCATTCCTGAGATATTCCCTCAGCAATTATTAGGGGTATTACAACGGCACTTTCTCAACCCTATGTCTACTAGTGATGTAGACCCCGCATTGACAATCGCCCTAAAACAGTTTGATATCAATGAAAATATGAGCTTTATTTATGAGATTCCTTTAGGTAGTACGTTTCGTATCAAAGACGGACGCGTATTTCGCAAAGGACAACGCCGTGTGAAATGTTATGATTGTGTGGAACTCGGCTCAGGCAAGAAGTATATCTTTCAACCTCACGCCGAAGTAGAGCTCATAAAGGCTTAAAAACTTGAATTAAAATATTACAAATATATGGTGAACAATTATTATGCAGTGATTATGGCAGGAGGCATAGGTTCGCGCTTTTGGCCTGTAAGTACAACTGAATATCCTAAACAATTCCACGATATGCTCGGTACAGGGCAAACGCTTTTACAGCGCACTTATTCTCGCTTGCAGAAGTTTATTCCGCAAGAGAATATTCTCATTCTTACTAACGAACGTTACAAAGAGATTGTAGAGGAACAAATTCCTAATATATTGCCTAAAAACTTGGTATTAGAGCCTTGTATGCGCAATACAGCTCCGTGTATACTCTATGCCGCAATGAAAGTGAACAAACGCAACCCCAAAGGCGTAATGATAGTAGCCCCCAGCGATGCGTGGATTGAAGACGAAAAAGCTTTTATGCACAATGTGATTACTTGTTTTAATGCTGCACAGAAAGCCGACAATATTCTTACTTTGGGTATAGTACCTACTTTCCCTAACACTGGTTATGGTTACATTCAGTATGACAAAGACGATAATACTAATATCAAAAAAGTAAATCAGTTTCGTGAAAAACCTGATTACGATACCGCCAAAGAGTTTTTAAAACAAGGTAATTTTTTGTGGAATGCGGGTATCTTTATATGGAGTACACAAACGGTACTTACCGCTTATAAAACCTATCAACCGGTGATGTATGAACTCTTTGAGAAAGGTAAAGCTACTTATAATACTGAAAACGAAGTCGATTTTATAGCCAAAGCCTATCCGAAAGCTGAAAATATATCGGTAGATTACGCTATTTTAGAGCCGTCTACTAACATTTATGTACTCCCTGCTAATTTCGATTGGAACGACTTAGGTTCTTGGGGCTCTCTACACGACAAGACTCCTAAGGATAGTGCCCAAAATGCCGTAATTAATGCAAGAGTATTGCTCAAAGATGCCGAAAACAATATTATTCGCACCGAAGGTGATAAATGTGTGGTAATAGATGGGCTCAAGAACTACATAGTGGTAGATAGAGACGATGTATTGTTGATTTATCCCAAAGCAAAAGAGCAAAACATTAAAGAGATAGTAAACGAAGTAAAGAATAAATGGGGATTACATTAAAGAAGTTACTCACCGAGAAGGGATACACCTCTGTTCCTCTTGAATTTACGCTTACCAAACACTTTGTTCTACAAGCTAAAATCAATGGAGTAGAAGGACGTTTTATTTTGGATACGGGGGCTTCTAACACCTGTGTAGGAGTAGAGTGGATAACTTATTTTAATCTGCAAGCCGAAGCCTCCGAAATAAAAGCAGCAGGAGCAGGGGCAAGTGGTATGGAAACACAAGTTGCCACAAAAAATCACTTAGAGATAGGAGGAATGAGTATGCACAAACTTCCTTTAGTGCTTTTTGATTTAACTCACGTAAACGAAGCATTAGCAGAGTTTCAAACACCCCCTGTTCACGGTATTATAGGAGCTGAGGTACTCCAAAAGAGAAAAGCTGTGATAGATTATGCAAAGAAAAGGTTGTATCTCTATTGGGCTTCTAAATAGCAAAATGTATTACCTCTTGTTGTAGGTTCATATTTTTTTCGTACATTTGCAAAAACATTTATACTTGATGAGTAAAAAGACACTTTATTTTGCCTTTGTGATAGGGCTATTTGCAATAGCTTGCAATGATGGTAATTTGGAAGTAGATACCATTTCATTTGAAAATTCTGATGTGCTATCTTGTACGACCAATGATACTACGGCTACTTTTTTATTCAAATATAGTCAAAAGCAAGCACTTATTCTTAATTTACCTGCTAATATTTTAGAAAATAAAGAAAAGACTGTTTCAGGCACTATACCCACTAATTTTAAACTTTATTACCGTACTTTCAGCGATGCGGTAACTACCAATTATTTTTGTAATGCTTATCCTCCTGCTACCCCTAATGTTACTTCACAAATTGAAGCGACAGGAGGTACTGTTACAATTGTCTCACGTCCCATTTATAATGAAACAACAGGCGCTTTGTTGCGTTTTGACCATCAAATAAGTATCACTGATTTGGTACTCGTAAATCAAGAAGGCAATAAAATAGTAGATTCTAATTTTGTTTTTGGGACTTATAAAACTAACAAACAGTAGAAATGAACCACTTTATAGTATCAGCACGCAAATATCGCCCACAATCATTTCGTGATGTAGTGGGACAGCAAGCTATTACTAATACTCTACTCAATGCCATTGAAAATAATCACTTGGCACAGGCACTTCTCTTCACTGGTCCTCGTGGAGTAGGAAAAACTACTTGTGCCCGTATTTTAGCGAAAAAGATAAATGAACAAACTTCTGGGGTAGAAGATGAAAACGATTTTGCTTTTAACGTTTTTGAGTTAGATGCTGCCTCTAATAACAGTGTAGATGATATTCGCAAACTAATTGAACAAGTGCGTATTCCGCCTCAAGTTGGCAAATATAAAGTGTATATCATCGATGAGGTGCATATGCTGTCTACTGCGGCTTTTAATGCTTTTCTCAAAACATTAGAAGAACCTCCTAAACACGCTATCTTTATCTTAGCAACTACTGAAAAGCATAAGATTATTCCTACCATATTGTCACGTTGCCAGATATTCGATTTCAAGCGTATTACTATCAATGACATTCGAGAATACCTAAAATATATTGCAGAACAACAAGGAATTGAAGCAGAAGATGAAGCTTTGCAAATCATAGCACAAAAAGCCGATGGTGCGATGCGTGATGCTCTTTCTATCTTCGATCGTGTGGTGAGCTTTTCAGGAGAAAAAATAACACGACAAGCTACTTCCGAAATACTGAATGTGTTAGATTATGAGGTCTATTTTAAAGTAACTGATCTTATTTTAGACAATAAACTCCCTGAACTATTGATCGTATTTAATGATAGTATTGCACAAGGTTTTGACGGTAATCATTTTATTGCAGGCTTGGCAAGTCATTTTCGTGATTTAATGGTATGCAAGAATCCTACAACCATTTCCTTAATGGAAGTAGGGGAGGAGACCCAGAAGAAATATGCTGAGCAGAGCGTTCGTGCTACTGTACCTTTTTTAATGGAAGCTATTGCTATTGCCAATGACTGCGACCTAAAATATCGCACCAGCAAAAATCAGCGTTTGTTAGTGGAGGTTGCCCTAATGCAACTCGCCTCTCTGACCTATGAGGGGGATAAAAAAAAAATGATGGACGCTTCATAATTCCTGCTTATGTATTTAATGGGCAAAGTCATATAACAGAAATACAGCTCAACTCACAAACACCTATCGTTGCCCCTCCTATAAATTATACAAATACTACGACAGCTACGCTTAATCCTAATATACCTATTATTAGTAAAACGGAACGTACAGAGGCTGTTTCTAATTTTTCAATTAAAAGTGTACATCTAAAAACAGAACATCAAAGGAATTTCAAAGAGGTGGTAATAGATCCTAATACGCTACCTCGTGAGAGTTTTTCAGAAGAGACTTTTAATCAGTTTTGGGAACGCTATATAGATGAATTACTTGCTAAGGGCGAACGCATACAGGCTTCTATTCTTAAAATTGCAATATTAAGGTTAGAAGGAACTACTATTCATTTGGAAGTATCAAGTAATACAGCCAAAAATGATATTGTTCAGATGGAGTATAAACTCTTAAATTATTTGCACAAATCTTTGCAGAATTATGATCTTACTATTGAGATAAGTGTAAATGAAGAAATAGCTAAAAAAATAGTGGTAACTCCCGAAGATAAATACGAGAAATTATTAGAGGAAAATCCTATGTTACAAGAGTTTAGAAGAGCTTTTGAATTAAATTTAAAAGGATAGTAATACAGTATTTTTAAAACTCAGCGCTACATAATTTATAGTTGGTAGTGTTTTTTATTTTCTAATTCTTTTGTTTTTTTCAATATAATGCCTAATTTTGCCGAAAATAATCTTAATAAGAAGTTTTGTCTATGGTTAGATAAGTATAGACAAGGTACGTTAAACAGTTGAATATTAATAAAATTAATAAAATATGAAAGTACTTAATGAACGACAATCAAAGATTTTAGAGAGCTTAGAAACTAAAAAGTACGTCAGTGTAAATGAATTGAGTGATAAGCTTAAAGTTTCGGTAGTTACTATACGTAAAGACCTTAATCTCTTGGAACAGGAAGGCTATTTGCATCGTACTCATGGTGGAGCTAGTAAACAAATGCGCTATGTGTTTGAGCAAACAATAACTGAGAAAGAAACTCAAAATGTAGAAGAAAAAACGCGTATTATTACTAAAGCGTTGGACTTTATTAAAGAAAATGAGTTTATCATACTTTCATCAGGAACTACAGCTAATCTTTTAGCTCAAAAAATTTATGGCATACGCAACCTTACAGTACTCACTCCTTCCCTTAGAGTAGCTTTAGAGGTCTGCAAAAATCCTAGTGTAAATACCATTCACTTAGGAGGAGAAGTTCGTAAAAACTCCACCTCCACTATTGGCGTACTTGCTGAAGAAACTCTTAGTAACTTCTCTTGTACTACTTTATTCTTAGGAGTTGAAGGTATTGACCTTGATTATGGATTGAGTTCTACCAATGTAGGAGAAGCTCATCTGAATCGGAAGATGATGGAACGTGTAGATAAAACTATTGTTTTAGCCGACTCCTCTAAGATCCACAAACGAGGCTTTGGTTTTATCTGTTATGTAGAGAAAATAGATATGCTTATCACTGATGCAGGTGCTGACCCTGAGTTTGTAGAAGAACTTGAAAAACGGGGTGTAGAAGTAATTATTTGTTAATTATCAAAATGATTGACACATATAAGAATGATAACTATATATCACAATCCTAAATGCTCCAAATCACGTTGTGGTTTGGAGCTTTTAAAAGATTTGGGGAAAGAATATCAGATAGTAGATTATCTTAAAAAAGGTATTTCTAAAGAAGAACTAAAAAATCTCCTCGCTAAGTTACAGATGTCTCCTATTGAATTAGTGCGTACTAAAGAAAATATTTGGAAAGAGCAGTTCAAAGGAAAAACGCTTACTGATGATGAAGTCATAGAGGCAATGATACAATATCCTCAACTCATTGAGCGACCTATCGTAATAGTCGGTGATAAAGCTGTGATAGGGAGACCTACTGAAAGAATAAAAGAAATTATATAAAATAAGAATGAGAAGAACGCTATTAGGCGCTATTGCTTTCATTTTTGGAGCAACAGCTATGTACTCGCAGGCATATCTGTCTGTGAGTGGAGGGTATGGTTTTAAAACCCACCAGAAAGTATTGGGTAGAGATGCTACTGACCCAACAGCTATAACCGACCTAAAAGGGAGTTATGGAGAAGGATACCAAGCACAATTACGAGGAGGATATTTTTTCCATAAGCGTTGGGGAGGTGAATTAGCTTTAGGATATCTTCATGGTGAAGATATGGACACTAATAAAAACCAAATATTGAATATGAAAGGACATGGGAGGGCTTTTGGAGCTTCTCTTTCGTTAGTATTTAATATTACTGATAATTTATATCTGCGTGCTGGAGGTGTTACCAAAATAGGGGGCAGAACAGAAATACAAACAGAGCTCAATGCTTTTGGCTTACCCTTGAGCTTGTTTAATCCAACAGCACCAGCTGGGGCAACTGTAGATATAAAAGCTAATTTTCAAAACAATTTCCACGGTAAAATTCCGTTTGGTTTTATAGGAGGGATAGGCTACCGCTTTAAGGTTAGTGATAAAGTAGCTTTTTTTATAGAAGGTGAATATTTGAATATTAATGTGCCTCGAAAGGAATCTAAACTTAAGGATTTTTCGGCTACTCGCACAGTAGGAGGAACATCTCTAGCACTTACACTTCAAGAGTTTAAAGGATATATGTTAGCCTTACAAAATGTACCAACATCCCCTAGAACAGAACGCCTTAAACAATTGGCTACTCAAGTAGCACCATTACTTGAAGATAGTTATAGTTGGGAAGGTAAAGGAGCTCCTGATGCCCCTTATTCTTCTATAGGGTTTCACTTTGGAGTTACTTATATGTTTTAAAAATATAACTTTTCTAAAAGAAAAAACAAATTATAAGATATAAAAGCGTACTTGTACTGCCGTAGGAAATGGAAGAATAATTAATATTTTGTTATATCGAACTGATATTAAATAATTAATATTGCCCCAAAAGTTTTGGGGCAATATTATTTTATGCTCTTATTCTTTTATTAGCTAAAATCTAAAAGTTCCTCCTATACCTAAAACAGTTTCAAAGAATAAGAAATCATGTTTGGCTTTATCGACAATATCATAGGTAGTTCGAACGTCATACATATTAATATAACCTCCTTTGAGTTCTCCAATTATAAGGAAGTATTTAAAAAAAGTGAGGTGCAAACCTGCTTTAGCATTTACGCCTGTCCCTGCAATGTGAAACTCGTCATAACGCTCTTTATTAAGTAACTTAGTATTCGTTTTTGGATATAGTGCTCCAAAACCGAGACCTTCAGTAAGATTTACCTGTAATATATCGGTGTTGCGGATACCAAATAAACGAGAAATATCGTCTATACGAGCTCCTTCAACTACTACATAGTTCAGACCGTCAGTATGCTCAAAGGTGAGAAAATCTTCGCTAAGTAACTTGTCAGTATTGTTATAAGTACCATCATGAGAAGTGTTAGAACCATTGATGTAACCGTTCATTTTTACAGTTTGTCCATTTTTCATTACGTATTTCATATGGTCTACACCTACAGAAATAGTATAATGGTCGGAAATATGGTAACCAATATGAAAGTTAGTTTGAGGAATGGTCATTCGCAAAGGATTAATATAATCTATATGCCAACCTTTCGGTTTATCTACAGCCTCTACATCTTTGATGGTAAAGTTGTAATTGTTACCCGAGAAAGTAATATCGGAATTGGTATAATAGGCACGATTACCGCCCCAATAGAAGAAAAATTTACCCTTATTGTGGGTAGTGTAACGATCAGTAGAAGCGTTTTGAGCAAAAGTAGTTAGTGTGCTAATGCCTAACAACATAGTGATAAAAATCTTTTTCATTAGTGATTATTTTTTTAGTTTTGAGGGCGCAAAAGTAACTATTAATTTTTTATTCACCAAGTTGTGTTTATTTTTTCTTTTCTATTTATCTAATTCTTCTTAGGGTTAAAAAAAATCTCTCCAAAAATGCAACTAAAAACAAAAGAGCAAGTTCACACTTGGTTTGGCTTTTTTTGCTTGCATTGACTGCTTGTAAAGAAATACTGCTATTTTTCTAAATCTCCTCCCATAGGATAAAGAAATTCATATACAGTTCTTTAGCAGAAAGGTTAGGATACAGATAGCGAATGAGCTTTTTAGTAAGTTTCCCTTTACTTGTTCCTGCAAAGATAAGTTCTTCTCCTTTGTAGATTGTCAGCTATTTGGGTACGATGTATAACCACAACACTGTCTAATTTCCCCTGATAGAGCTTGCTAAAATCCATTGCTTTAGGATATTGCGCTAATGAAAATAAAAACAAACGGAGCGTAATATCTACTTTTAAGCTTCATATTTTTTTAATCTACGAGATGAAGGTGATTTATAGTGAGGTAATTAGTTTAATCCAAATTCTAACGTATATAATTCATTACTTCAGGTTCGTAAGTTCCTGCTGCTTTAGAAAGCCCAAGATATATTGAATTAAAACAAACAATTTTTTAGTGAAGAACTTTCTTTAAAATAGGTTTATGGCAATCTTTAAGTAATTTATTGATATTTTTCCAGTGTTTTTTTATTTGATTACTAATCTTATTATTAGGCATCCTACTTATAGCCTTTTTTGCATAAGTTATATAGTTCCCATAATTATATATATCATATTTATATAGCCTTTTTTCTGCCTCATTCCATACTACTTTTCTATTTCTTTTGGCTCCTTTGTAAGAGAATTTTTTTAAAATTCGCCTTCTAAAAATTGGCTTTTCATATTTATAAGAATAAAATTTTGCCCTACTTATATATCTTTTCATTTTTCTATAATACCCTGAAAGACTTGATTTTTTTAATCTTATACTTTCGCCATCAAATTCAAAACCTAAATATGTTAGATTTTTATTTCTATTAATAGTATCCTCAAAAATTTGTGCACATGTTAATTTATTATTCTCTCTTTTAAATTCAAATACTTGAGTTTTTGCCTCTTGTATCTCTAATTTATACTTTGTAATCTCTTCCATTACAAAATGACAAACTTCCTTTCTGTATTCATAAGTACAGATAACAATAATATCGTCTGAATATCTTTTATAATGCCCTCCAATCTTTTCAATATAACTATTAATATCCTTGTCAAAATCTACTAAATAGATATTTGCTAAAGTAGCACTAATGGGGGAGCCCTGTGGAATCCCAAATGTTCTTGGTATAATTTGGTCTCCTTTTTTAATAGTTTTAAACGAATGAACTAATTTATGTTTTACCTTAAGAAATTCCTTTTTTTCACAGAAAGCTATTGCATTTTGATTCCTTAAGAATTTTATCTTGCTAATCTTCTTTCTTTTAACTGGCTGTTGTATTCCCCTAGTTGTTATTTTTTGTGTCAGGATACTACCTTGAAAAAAACTGAATATATCCACTAAATCTACATAACTGAAACGTGTAATGTTTTTGTATATATTAAAATGATCTATAGGTAATTTATCTACAGAAAGAACTTCTTCCCACTTTTCTCTTAATATTCTATGATTCAAGTTATCAAAAAAACTAGTAATATCAAAAGCTATTACACAGAAAAAATCTTTAGGATATTTCTTTATTAAATCAAAAGCATCATTTGCAATCTTGATATTAGATTTATTAGTGCTATTTGGGTTATTCTCATCAATTGGGATACTTCTATAAGCACAAACAACCTCATCTAATTTATATTCCTTTATAAGTTTTTCATATTTATCAGACAACTGATAAGAATAATAACTAAAAATAAGAGAATCTAAATGACTTGCATAGAAAAGCTCTCTTTTTTTCTGACCTTTTACTCTTTGTATTTTATTAGTTCCTTCTGCCTTTATAGGATTTCCTTCCTCATTATATTCCTTACGAAACTTACGGACTAATGAGGTTTTATGGATAAAAGGCAGGAATGAATGTTTAGCTATATTCTCAGGACTAAGTATATAAGACATTACCCTTTTTTTATCTTTAATAGAAATAGGTCTTCCTATATGAGGGTATTTTTTTAACTTAAACCAATCCTTCTTGTTTTTTCTCATGTTTTCTTTATAAAAAGAGTAGTGAAATCCAAATGCGGAGCCGTGCTTTTTAAGAAGATAACACTATCTTCATAGAACCATGTATGCTAATACGATATACTAACCAATTAAAATCGATCAATATATCACTCCGTCTTCTATTTGGGTAGAAAAATATTAATGCTATATTTGCACATTCGTGCTAAACCTAACATTATGAAAGTTATGTATATCATATCTAAGATATTAACCTTAGCTGGACTTGCTCAAAGTAGAATTATTTCTCTTGAGGTTTGTCTCTATGAAATGACATTTCCCTTATAGTTTTTCATATAAGGCTATAGGATTTCTCCTAACCAAAAAACACAATAGTTCGGCTATTTCACTACTCTTATATTTTCAACCTTGTATTCTAAAATCTCTGCAAATATACAACTAAAAACCAAAAGGGCAAGCCTACGCTTGCCCTTTTAGTTTTTTATTTTGAAAGATACATCTTCCTCCTCGTATAGATCTCGTAGAAAGCATCATCTTTAAGGCTATCTATAAACAAGATACTTTCGCCGGTAGATTTCATTTCAGGCCCGAGCTTCTTATCTACATTCGGGAATTTATTGAATGAGAATACAGGTTGCTTAATAGCAAAGCCCTCTAAGTGCGGATTGAAATGGAAATCAGTGAGTTTCTTCTCGCCAAGCATTACCTTGGTAGCGTAGTTCACATACGGCTCTTGGTAGGCTTTAGAGATAAACGGTACGGTGCGCGATGCTCGTGGATTTGCCTCAATGATATACACGACATCGTCTTTTACAGCAAACTGCACATTGATAAGCCCTACTGTATTAAGTGCCAAGGCTATTTTATGAGTATGGTCTTTTATTTGTTGCAATACAAACTCACCCAAATTGAACGGTGGTAAGGTAGCGTTACTGTCGCCTGAGTGGATACCACAAGGCTCTATATGCTCCATAATACCAATGATATACACATTCTCGCCATCGCATATCGCATCGGCTTCAGCTTCTATGGCGCCGTCGAGATAATGGTCGAGTAGCAGTTTGTTATTAGGTATCTTGCGCAAGAGGTCTACCACGTGGGCTTCCAATTCTTCTTTGTTGATGACAATCTTCATACCTTGCCCACCTAAAACGTACGAAGGACGTACCAATAGCGGGAAGTCAAGTTCATCAGCAAGTTTGAGCGCCTCATCAGCAGTTTCAGCCACACCAAAACGAGGATAAGGAATATTATTCTCTTTCAGTAGAGTTGAAAAACTACCTCTATCTTCTGCCAAGTCAAGCGACTGGAAGCTGGTGCCTATAATTTTAATGCCGTATTTATCTAATTTCTCGGCTAACTTCAAGGCTGTTTGTCCGCCAAGCTGTACGATAACCCCCTCTGGCTTTTCGTGCTGAATAATATCATAGATATACTCCCAGAACACAGGCTCAAAATAGAGTTTATTAGCGGTATCAAAGTCAGTAGAAACGGTCTCAGGGTTGCAGTTAATCATTATGGTTTCATAACCGCACTCTTCGGCAGCCAATACCCCGTGCACACAGCAATAGTCGAACTCAATACCCTGTCCTATGCGGTTAGGACCTGAACCGAGTACTACCACCTTTTTGCGGTCAGTTACTATACTGTCGTTGGCTACGTATTCCTTACCGTCAGCGGTACGAATAGGTGCTTCAAAAGTAGAATAATAGTAAGGGGTTTGTGCTTTAAACTCAGCAGCACAAGTATCTACTAATTTAAACACACGACGTATGTTGAGTTCTTCCCGTTTTTTGTGTACCTCACTCTCCCAACAGCCCACCATATAAGCAATTTGTCGGTCGGCAAAGCCTTTTTGTTTGGCTTCAAAAAGGAGTTCTTTAGGTAGAGTGTCTATTTTGTAGCGCGATATTTCTTTTTCGAGCGCACAGAGTTCTTCGTATTGCTTGAGGAACCACATATCTATCTTGGTGATTTCGTGTATGCGGCTCAGCGGAATACCCATCTGTACCGCATCGTATATTACGAATACCCTATCCCAACTCGGGTAAGTAAGTTTCTCAATAATCTGTTCGTAGTTCTTATAGCCTTTGCCATCAGCTCCTAAACCATTGCGTTTGATTTCGAGCGATTGGGTTGCTTTCTGCAATGCCTCTTGGAAAGAACGCCCTATACCCATTACCTCACCTACCGACTTCATTTGCAAGCCAATAGTGCGGTCAGAGCCTTCAAACTTGTCAAAGTTCCAACGCGGTATTTTCACAATCACATAATCTAACGTAGGCTCAAAGAAAGCAGAGGTAGATTTGGTAATTTGGTTTTGCAGTTCGTCTAAATGGTAACCGATAGCCAGTTTGGTAGCAATCTTAGCAATAGGATACCCTGTAGCCTTAGAAGCCAAAGCCGAAGAGCGCGATACACGTGGGTTGATTTCAATAGCGATGATATCTTCTTTTTCATCAGGCGACACGGCAAACTGCACATTGCACCCTCCAGCAAAATCGCCTATACTGCGCATCATCTTGATAGCCATATCGCGCATACGTTGGAAAGTGCGGTCAGATAGAGTCATCGCAGGGGCTACCGTAATAGAATCCCCTGTGTGGATACCCATAGGATCCATATTTTCAATGGTACAGATAATCGCCACATTGTCGTTCTTGTCGCGCAAAAGCTCAAGCTCGTACTCCTTCCAGCCTAAAAGCGCCTTATCGATAAGCACCTCGTGGATAGGCGAGGCTTCCAAACCGCGATTGAGGAGCATATCGAAATCTTCTTTTTTATAGACGATAGAAGCTCCTGTACCGCCCAAAGTAAAGGACGGACGTATTACGAGTGGAAAACCAAAGCGTTGCGCGATTTCTTTTCCTTTAAGGAAAGAAGTAGCCGTTTCAGACGGAGCCATAGGGATACCGATTTCATCGAGCAGCACGCGGAATTTTTCGCGGTCTTCAGTGATTTGTATGGCATCAATATCTACCCCGATGATTTCTACCCCAAAGTCTTTCCAGATACCTTTCTCATCAGCCTCAATACAGAGGTTGAGCGCTGTTTGTCCGCCCATTGTAGGAAGAACGGCATCTATTTCGGGGTGAGCTTTTAGAATTTCCACTAATGATTTAGTAGTGAGAGGTTTCAGATAGACCACATCAGCCATAGACGGGTCTGTCATAATGGTAGCAGGGTTAGAGTTGATAAGTATGGTTTTGATACCATCTTCGCGCAAAGAGCGCAACGATTGCGAGCCTGAGTAGTCAAACTCGCAGGCTTGTCCGATGATAATAGGTCCTGATCCTATGAGCAGAACACAATGTAGGTCGTTTCTTTTAGGCATTTTATATAGATATTGCTGTGTTTTTTATTTAATTCTTCTCTAAAACATAAAATAAATGAGTGTGTATGAGCCCAGTTAAGGGTGATATTTGCTTCTCTAAAGAATGTTGAAAGACAAAATCGCACTTTTCGAGTACGTGTTTAGATGTCTTGTTTTCCTCATAAACAATAGCCACCAATCGCTGTAACCCCAACTGTTCAAAGCCGTATTTAATAATAACTTTAGACGCTTCAGTAGCATATCCCTTTCCCCAAAATGGCTCGCCTAACCAATAGCCTAGTTCAGCTTCATTTTCTTTCAAAGGGCAGTTGCTATTTCCCTGAAAGTGTAGCCCTATGCTACCTATAATTGTATTGTCAGCCAAACAAATAGCAAATGTATGAGGCTTGCAAAGGATATGTTCAATAACATATTGGCTTTCTTCTTCGTTTTTGTGAGGGTTCCACCCAGTTATAAGAGCTACATTAGGATTTTTTGCTAATTCATATAAATTAGCGCTATCAGAAAGCTGCCACTGACGAAGTATAAGCCGTGATGAGGTTAAGAGGGTATTATCTGTCATTTTATTATTTTGCATAAAAAAATAGCTACATCTTTCAAAAGAAAAATATAGCTACTATAATAATAAAGAATATTGTTGCCCTGCGTATCTCTTTCGAGTGCTGCCTATCAAAGCACTAAAGAGTGCTAACTGACTCATATTCTTAAAGGTGTTCATTTAACAATTAATAATTGCACATTAAAAAAGAGCGAAAAACGGGTCTCGAACCCGCGACCTCAACCTTGGGAAGGTTGCGCTCTACCAACTGAGCTATTTTCGCTTATCTTGTTTTAGTAAATTTGCAACTGATTTGTTTTTCATTTACGGGGGCAAAGGTACAAATTATTTTAAGAAAAGCAAAAAATAGGAGAGAAGAGGATAACAAAAAGGAAAAAACTGCTAAACTATGATAAAATTAATGTTAAATCAAGTAAAGCTATTGTCACTCTCATATATTTTATTTGTTAGATGTAGAAAGAATTTAGTATAATAAAGTTATTTCTTTAAGAGAAAAAGTCTTTATAATTCCTTGTTCCGTTTCTACGATTAATTTTCCAGAAGGTTCCACACCTCTTATAATGCCTGAAAAGTTCTTTTCTTGGCAAGAACGGAAAACGGATACTCTATTTAGTTGGAATAGATATTTCTGGTAAATAGTATAAACGCTTTCGAAAGACTGTTGAGGAAGTGTAGAAAGGTTTGATTCTAATTCAGAAAAGATTAGTTTCATCACTTGTTCTATTTCAAAATCTTTACCAGTTAAATTTTTTAAAGAAGAGGCTTTAGATAAGCCATCGAAATTTGTTTGGTTAAGATTGAGCCCAATACCGATTATACATTTCTCAATTTTAGTTTTTTGAATGGTATTTTCTATTAATATTCCGCCTATTTTGTAACGTTGAGAAAGGATATCATTAGGCCATTTAATATTTATATTAGGAATGTTTAATTTCTCTAATACTTTCATTATTGCAATAGGTACAAGCATATTGAGCAAAAAAGCATCTTTTAAATCTAAATGCTCAGGAAGAAATAAAACACTAAAAGTAAGATTCTGATAGGGTTCACTCGTCCATTTTGTTCCGTATTGTCCTATACCTGCAGTTTGCTGAGGTGTCCAAACCACTAAAAAATTAGGAAGAGAATCCTGAATATGTATTAAATTTTTTAAGTACTGATTAGTAGAATCAATGCTTTTTAAGGTAATGATGTTCATAAAAAGTAAAAAATAGTTATAAAAATTTGGTAGTATAAAAAAATGTAGTACATTTGCACCCGCAAAGTCAAAATAAGGCATAACAAAATAGATGGCGAGGTAGCTCAGGTGGTTAGAGCGTTGGATTCATAACCCAAAGGTCACGGGTTCAAATCCCGTCTTCGCTACTAAGATTAAACAAAAGAAAAAGAGTGGTTTATATTTGTAAATCACTCTTTTTTTATGCCTGAATTTACAAAAAACAAAACACATAGGAAACGCATACACTATGAAAAACAAAAGTCTCTACTCTAAACTCTGAATTTATAATGTAATAATGATGTTGCCACTTGGTAGGAACGGGTTCAAAAATCGTGCCATTCAAGTAGTTACGAAAGAGTATGATGATTAACTTTCTTAAAGATATTCTGCAAAGTATGTTTTATATGATGCTATGAGGCAAAAGACAACTAGATTATTAAGAGTGGTATTTGATACTGGAATGGGCGAGTACTAAAAAAATCCTTTTTTATTTTTTCATTACAATTATCTTTCGTACTTTTACGCCCTAAATTTAACTAATTACTAATATTTGTATGGATAAAATGATGTTATATTTACCGTTAGTCCTTGCTATTCTTGGACTTATCTTTATGATTGCAAAAGCTTCGTGGGTGAACAAACAAACCACAGGCAACGAGCGAATGCAAAGTATTTCCAAAAGTATCAAAGAAGGGGCAATGGCATTCCTCAATGCTGAGTACCGCATTTTGGGTATTTTTGTGATTATTGCTTCTATTGCTCTATTTATTGTTTCTCGTATGGTAGAAACTTCTCACTGGCTTATTGTAGTAGCTTTTGTGTGTGGAGCTTTCTTCTCTGCCTTAGCGGGAAATATCGGGATGCGTATTGCTACCAATGCTAATGTACGCACTACCGAAGCGGCTCGCACTAGCTTGCCAAAAGCTTTGAAAGTATCCTTTGGTGGTGGTACTGTAATGGGATTAGGAGTGGCAGGTTTGGCTGTATTGGGCTTGAGCTTGTTCTTTATCCTCTTTGTAAACACTTTTGTAGGAGGAGGCAAACCTTTCTACGACGAAATGACTCTTGTACTCGAAGCCTTAGCAGGTTTCTCACTCGGTGCTGAGTCAATTGCGCTCTTTGCTCGTGTGGGTGGTGGTATTTACACCAAAGCTGCCGACGTAGGGGCTGACCTCGTAGGGAAAGTAGAAGCTGGTATCCCTGAAGACGACCCTCGTAACCCTGCTACTATTGCCGATAACGTAGGTGATAACGTAGGTGACGTGGCTGGTATGGGTGCTGACTTGTTCGGTTCGTATGTGGCAACTGTACTCGCTTCAATGGTATTGGGTAACTATGTGATTAAAGATATAGCAACTGCCAATGGTGGTGCTTTCACTGATGCTTTCGGTGGTTTAGGTCCTATCTTATTGCCGTTAGTAATTGCTGGTGTAGGTATCATTGCTTCAATTATTGGTACTTTCTGTGTAGGTATCAAAAACAACGACGCTAAAGAAAAACAAGTACAAAGCTCACTAAATACAGGTAACTATGTAGCTTTAGCACTTACTTTAGTAGCTTGCTATTTCCTTATCAAATATATGTTGCCCGAAACTATCCAAATGAGTTTCTTTGGCGAAGGAGTAAAAGAAATCGCAAGTATCAATGTATTCTACGCAACTATTGTAGGTTTGGCAGTAGGCTTGCTCATTTCAGCTATTACTGAACACTTTACCGCTTTGGGTAAAAAACCGGTATTGAATATCGTACGCAATTCATCTACTGGAGCTGCTACCAATATTATTGCAGGTTTGGCAACTGGTATGAAATCTACCTTTGGTTCTGTATTGCTTTTTGCTGTAGCTATTTGGGGTTCTTACTCTTTAGCTGGCTTCTATGGTGTAGCGATTGCCGCATCAGCAATGATGGCAACTACAGCTATGCAATTGGCTATTGATGCTTTTGGTCCTATTGCCGATAACGCTGGTGGTGTAGCCGAAATGAGTGAATTGCCAAAAGAAGTACGCCAACGTACTGATATTTTAGACTCAGTAGGTAATACTACTGCAGCTGTAGGTAAAGGATTTGCTATTGCTTCAGCAGCTCTTACCGCCTTAGCCTTGTTCGCTGCTTATGTGACCTTTACAGGCATTTCTGGTATCAATATTTTCAAAGCAAACGTATTAGCTGCCTTGTTTATCGGAGGTATGATTCCAGTAATTTTCTCAGCCTTGGCAATGCAATCAGTAGGGAAAGCTGCTATGGATATGGTGAATGAAGTACGTCGCCAATTCCGTGAAATTCCTGGTATTATGGAAGGTAAAGGTACTCCAGAGTATGGTAGATGTGTAGATATTTCTACCAAAGCTGCTTTGCGCGAAATGATGTTACCTGGTGCGATTACTATCATTACTCCTATTGTTATTGGTTTTGTAATGGGTGCTGAAGCTCTTGGTGCTTATATGGCTGGTGTAGCTGTATCAGGAGTTGTATGGGCTATCTTCCAAAACAACGCTGGTGGTGCTTGGGACAATGCTAAAAAATCATTTGAAGCAGGTGTTGAAATCAACGGACAAATGACTTACAAAGGTTCTGACGCTCATAAAGCTGCCGTTACTGGTGATACTGTAGGTGACCCATTCAAAGATACTTCAGGCCCTTCAATGAATATCCTTATCAAACTTACTTGCTTGGTAGGTTTGGTAATTGCTCCTATCTTGGGCGGACATACCGCTGATGCTTCAGGTACTCCTATAGAAGCTCAAATCCGTCAAGGTGAAGGTGAAGGAGTGATGCCTGTGGAAGAAGTAGTAGTTATTGAAGAAGGTAAGCTTAACGCCGATGGTGACTTCGAGTACAATGTAGGTGATTTATTCCAATTGAGCCTTTTTGACAATACAATGTTAGAAGTAGGAAAGAACTCATCTGAAGCACACCTCGTGAAATTGATAGAAGATAAAAACCTTACTACTCCAGAACAATTCAAAGATAACTGGATTACTTTGGATAGAACTTACTTCAAAACAGGTAGCGATGAACTTACTGAAGGTTCAGAACAACAATTAAAGAACATTGTAGCTATTTTGAAAGCTTATCCTAAAGCTGCTATTCGTTTAGGAGGTTATACTGATAATACGGGTAGTGTTGAAGGTAACAAAAAACTTTCAGAAAGACGTGCTAATTCAGTGTTAAACAAATTAGTAGCATTGGGTGCTAACAAAGCTCAATTGAGCGCTCAAGGTTATGGTGCAGAACACCCTCTTTGTCCTGCTAACGATACTCCTGAGTGCAAAGCTAAAAACAGACGTATCGACATACGTTTGACTGCTAAATAACGATATTTTAGTTACTATATAACCTCAAAAGGGGTGTTTGAGGAACTTCTTCCTCGAACACCCTTTTTATAATCACCTAAAAACTATGAAATTACCTTTATTTTCAGCAGCTATATTACTCACTGCTTTGGTAGCCTGCAACGACTCAAAGACTTCAAAAATGACAGAAAACACAGAGAACAATCCGCTATTGGTAGAAAGCACTTTGCCTTATGGTGCTCCCGACTTCTCAAAAATTAAAGACGAACATTACCGTCCCGCCTTGCTCAAAGGAATGGCTTTGCAAAACGAACGTATTGCTGTTATTGCTAATAGCAACGAAGTGCCTACTTTTGAGAATACGATTATCGCTTTAGAAAAAAGTGGGGTAGAGTTAGAGCGTGCTTCAGCGGTATTCAATGCCTTAACAGAGGCAAATACTAATGATACTTTAAAAGTATTGCAAAAAGAACTATCACCTAAGTTTGCCGAGCACGCCGATGGCATTCACTTGAACGAAAAACTCTTTGCGCGTATCAAAGCCTTATATGATAAACGTGATAGCTTGAAATTAGATGCTGAATCGCTTAAATTGTTAGAAAATTACTACGAAGATTTTGTAGTAGCAGGTGCTAACCTATCGGCTACTGATAAAGAAACTCTTAAAAAGTACAATAGTGAGTTAGCTTCTTTAGAAACTGATTTTAACCAAACGCTTTTAGAAGGATCGTTGGCAGCCGCTCAAACTATCAATGGTCAGAAAGTAGCGATTGTGAATACTACTCAGCAACCGCTCCTTAGTGAATTAGCCGACCGCAACGCTCGTAAACAATTGTTTGAAGCAAGCTGGAATCGTACCGATGGGGGAGCTCATAATACCAATGATATCCTAAAACGCATTGCTTTACTGCGTGCTAAAAAAGCCGAACTCTTGGGCTTTAAAAACTATGCCGAATGGAGCTTGCAACGCACTATGGCTAAAACTCCTGCTGCTATTGCTCAATTCTTTAAAGATTTAGTGCCTGCTTCAGTAGGTAAAGCCAAAGCTGAAGCTAAAGAAATACAAGCACAAATCGCCAAAACGGGAGGTAATTTTACTTTAGAACCTTACGATTGGAACTTCTATGCCGAACAAGTTCGCAAAGCTAAATATGACCTCGATGAGAACGAAATCAAACCTTATTTCGAATTGAAAAATGCTCTTGAAAATGGTGTATTCTATGCAGCTACAAAACTTTATGGTATTACCTTTAAAGAACGCAAAGATATACCCGTATATCACCCCGATGTATTGGTGTATGAGCTTTTTGAAGAAGATGGTACGCCATTAGGACTCTTCTATGGTGATTTCTTTGCTCGTGAGAGCAAACGCGGTGGTGCGTGGATGAGCAACTTTGTAAACCAATCGAAGTTATTAGGCACTAAACCTGTTATTTACAATGTGTGCAATTATGTGAAACCTGCCGAAGGTAAACCTGCTTTACTTACTTACGATGAACTTACTACGCTCTTCCACGAGTTTGGTCACGCATTGCACGGTTTCTTTGCTAACCAACAGTATGCAAGTTTATCAGGAACAGCAGTAGCACGCGATTTTGTAGAGTTTCCTTCGCAATTCAATGAGCATTGGGCTTTGTATCCTGAGGTACTTAAAAACTATGCAATACATTACGAGACTAAACAACCTATTCCACAAGCACTTATTGATAAGATAAAAAAAGCGAGTACCTTCAATGAGGGCTATGCCTTTACTGAAGTTTTGGCTGCTGCCAATTTAGACTTGCAATGGCATACTATTTCTTCGGATACTATCATCAATAATGTAAGTGATTTTGAGAAGAAAGCCCTTGAAAGAACAGGCTTATGGGTGAAAGAAGTACCTCCAAGATACCGTTCATCTTACTTTGCTCATATTTTTGGCGGAGGCTATGGAGCAGGCTATTACTCTTACCAATGGACAGAAATGCTTTGCCACGATGCCTACCAATGGTTTGAAGAAAACGGCGGACTCACACGTGCTAATGGACAACGTTTCAGAGATTTGATACTCTCCAAAGGCAATACAATGGACTACGAAAAGATGTATTTAGCTTTCAGAGGGAAAGCTCCTGCTATTGAACCACTACTCAAAGTACGTGGGTTGAAGTAATAAAAAAGCAGGTTATTGTAACCTGCTTTTTTGTTTTTTATAATATCTACTTTTATCCTCCAAACCAACCTTCACGGTCTAAACTGCGATATTGAATAGCTTCGCCTATATGATGAGGTTGTACTTCTTCTGACTTTTCTAAATCGGCTATTGTACGCGCTACTTTTAAAATACGGTCGTAGGCACGTGCAGAAAGGTTGAGACGCGTCATAGCATCTTTTAGTAGAGTTAAAGAATCTGTATTTACTTTACAGAATTTCTGAATTTGTTTAGTATTCATTTGAGCGTTATAGTGAATATGTTCATATTCTTTGAAACGTTCTGTTTGGATATTTCGAGCATCTATCACCCGTTTACGGATATCACGACTACTTTCACCTTTTCTATCATCTGAAAGTTTTTCAAAGGGTACAGGATTTACTTCTATATGAATATCTATTCTATCTAATAGAGGTCCTGAAATTTTACTTAAATAGCGTTGCATTTCAGCAGGTGTAGAAGTAACAGGAGCATCGGGGTCGTTAAAATACCCGCTTGGACTTGGATTCATACTTGCTACCAACATAAATGAAGCGGGGTAAGTAACTGAAAACTTTGCTCTAGAAATAGTAACTTCTCTATCTTCTAAAGGTTGTCGCATTACCTCGAGAACAGCTCTTTTGAACTCTGGTAACTCATCAAGAAAAAGTACTCCATTATGTGCGAGAGATATTTCACCTGGTTGAGGGTAAGTACCTCCTCCTACGAGAGCTACGTCAGAAATAGTGTGATGAGGACTACGGAAAGGACGATGGCTCATTAAGCCTGTGTCCCTAATACGTCCTACTACACTGTGTATTTTAGTAGTTTCAAGAGCTTCGTGAAGTGTCATCGGAGGAAGAATGCTGGGTAAACGCTTAGCGAGCATTGTTTTTCCTGAACCGGGAGGGCCTATTAAAATAACATTATGCCCACCAGCAGCAGCTATTTCCATACAACGTTTTACAGTTTCTTGACCTTTTACATCAGCAAAGTCAAATTCAGGAGATTCTAAATCTCTGTAAAACTCTTTGCGTGTATCTATTTCGATAGGTTGTAATTCTTTTTCTCCATTAAAAAAATCTATGACTTCTTTTATATTTTCTACACCATAAACGTCCAAATTATCTACTATAGCAGCTTCTCTAGCATTTTGCTTAGGAAGAATAAATCCTTTGAATCCTTCTTTGCGTGCTTGAATAGCAATAGGTAGTGCCCCTTTAATGGGTTGCAAACCGCCATCTAAGGACAGTTCGCCCATAATGATATATTTTTCTAATTCTTCACTTTGTATTTGCCCGTTAGCTGCTAAAATACCAATTGCAAAACTTAAATCATAGGCAGAACCTTCCTTACGCATATCGGCAGGAGCCATATTGATGGTTATCTTTTTACCTGGAATTTTATATCCATTGTTTTGCAGAGCAGCTGCTATACGATAATTACTTTCTTTAATAGCTATATCGGGTAATCCAACCAAATGATAGCCAATACCTTTATCGATATTTACTTCAATAGTAATTGTGCTGGCTTCTACACCAAATACAGCACTTCCGTAAATCTTTACTAACATTTCTGTGGCTAATTTTTGCACAAAGGTAAAACATTCTTTGTAAATGAGCAATTTTATTTCAAAAAATAATCTGCAATATAGTTAACAAAAGTTCAAGATAAGAGAATATAGCTCTTGCACTATAGGAAGCCGTAGCACGGCAAGGAATTACAAAGTAGATTAGAACTTTTATAAAAGATAAAAAAACGAAATTATAAATAACAAAGAAAGATGCTTTTTGGTTGAGGGAATCTTATGGTTAGCTTATACAAAGCTTATAGGAACCTTGGACGAATCTTGGAAGATTGGCATACAAAGGCTATGTAAGTAGTTAAAAATGAATAGTTAAGAGTGGAGAATTAACAGTGATTTTAGAGTAATAAAACGAAATAAAAGCAAAGAAGAGATGAAGGGAATATTTTTATTAGGGGGATTGTAGCAACGCAAAGGAGATTAAAAAATAGTATTTTGTTGTTTTGAGCTGACGTTAAGTAAGTATATAAACAAAATAACGCAGGACGTAAATCCTGCGTTATTCCGAACATAAATTTTAATACAAAATGAAACAAATTCTCGTGATCACGACAGGATTCGAACCTGTGACCGTCTGCTTAGAAGGCAGATGCTCTATCCAACTGAGCTACGTGACCTCTATTCCAAAAAAAATATTTCAAAAATGCCACACAAAAGGAAACATTTATGAAATATCTTATTTTGTCGGGGCGGCAGGATTCGAACCTGCGACCTCCTGGTCCCAAACCAGGCGCGATGACCGGACTACGCTACGCCCCGAAATTATATCTAACAATTTGTATTAGATGCGGAGAGACTGGGACTCGAACCCAGGCGACGGTTACCCGCCGACAGATTAGCAATCTGCTCCGTTACCACTCCGGCACCTCTCCAATTTTGAAAGCTCCTTTGCTTTTGCGGTTGCAAATGTATAACAACTTTTTATTCTGCACAAATATTTTAGAAACTTTTTTGCACATTTTTTATCAATCTAATAATTATCAAATACTTAAAAATAGTAAAATCTTCTTTATATCCGTCTATCTAGGAGGAAAAACAATACCATAACCTGTACCGTTATTAAAAGTTGCTCCTGAGGGAAGTTCCATTGAGGTGCCTGTGGGGGACCAATCCCATAGTTTTGTTTCATCATCTGTAATGGTATTAGAAGTTTTATTATATTTTTTACCATTGAGAGGATAATAAAGCAGTAAATCATTTGTGGGTTTAAGAGTACTCCACAACTGTAATTGTATTTCTTTCTGGGTTAGGGCTCGTTTCCACAAACGCACCTCTCTGAGAAGCTCATTAGCTCCCGCAAACCATAAATCTTTTACATAAATTCTACTATTAGTATTTGCTGTTTTAGATCCTACTTCTTTTCCTTCAACATATACACGCACGGTATTGCCGTCACAGGTTACTGCAATAGGATACCATTTATCAGTTTGTGCCTTAAATACCTCAGTAGGTATTAATATTGAAATATCCGAAGCTTTTACGTCTAATTGATTGTTTGTAAAGCCTATCTCAACTTGATGAGTATTAGATGTCACTCCTACTATTGGGTTGCTTCCTATGAGATTTGAGCAATTAATTGTAGCTTCAAAAGTCCATTGAGGGAGCTCGTTATTAGATAGAGCTTCTCCCGTAGTAGCTTTTGTAGTTACCATACTCAATACCTTTGTTCTTGTTTCTTTATGGACTACTAAAAGCAAACGGTCTTGTCCTGCAATAGCTTCAATATTATTTCTACCTCTTATTTGTATGGGTAGCGCATACACTTCGTTGTTAGGAAACGTTAGTTCACTAATGGTAATATCAATAGGAGTTTCTGTTTCATAAGTATTGAAGATAGCATTTTCATCAATACTATATTTATCAGTAGGTAAGAGTTTGTAATCCGTACCATATTGTGCATTATAGTCGGTTAAGGTTTGAGTATCGCCTGTGATAAGTTGAGCTGATACTATCTTACCTGCAGCTCTTATCAGTTTCACCTTTAAGTTTTGAATCTTGTTATCTTGGTATTCTTGTACGTACACTTCAACGACATTATTACCATCGAGAAATACTCCCTGATATACATTGGGAGCTTGAGGCGTTTTGTCGGTAGTTTCGTCTTGACAAGCTATTACACTTAGTAAGCCAAGTATTAAAAATATCTTTTTCATCTTTGTAGAATTTTAGAATTGCATTTTCACATTAAGTCCATAGCTTCTTACAGAAGGCAACATAAATTTGTCGTATCCACTGCCATAAGTACCTACAGAAAGCACTATTTCGGGGTCAAAAGGTGCTTTGTTATAGAGCATTAGCAGGTTGTTGCCTACTAATGATACACTGAGGTCTTTTAAGCCTTTTACAATGAATCCTTCTCTAAAATGATAGGTAAGGGCAGCTTCTTGTAGACGAATATTGGTAGCCGAATATTGATAATCAGAAGCCGTTCTATTAGCTATGAAAGTAGCATAGTTAGCTCGGTTATCGGCAGAGGCTTTAGACACCCCATAGCGATCGAAATAACGTTCTGTTTCTGAAAAAACTATTCCTCCCAAACGCGCTTTAAACAAGAAATTCAAATCGAAATTCTTATAGCTAATCTTTCCTTGCCAGCCTAATAGCCAATCGGGATTAGTAGAGCCTATTTTGTCGGCATTAACATCGTATATATCGCCTATTTCACCACTTTCACGTAAGGTATACATACCGTTGGCTATCTCGTGAGGTAAACTCACAATCTTGTTCTTATTAGTAGAAGCAACAAGCTGAGTTTCCCAATTTACCCCTTTAGAAGTATTAGGATAAGTATACCTTAAAGCAACTTCTGCTCCTTGATTTTGCACTTCACCTGCTTGTTGCCATACAACAGGTACTAATTGATTATTAGTACGAGTATGATAGAAAGTAGCGTTAAAAGAAAGATTGTTAAACCATTGGGTATCTAAGCCTACTTCATAAGAAGTAGTACGTTCTAACTGTAAATCAGTAGGGTAGTTAGGCAAACTATACGTATCACCTAACCAAGCGCGAGACGTTTCAGCTACCCCTAAGCCCGTATAACTCATAGGAGCTGCTACTTGACTATAGCCTCCACGCAATTTTGCATAACTTAATATATCTTTATCTATACCTATAAATTGATGTAACAAAGCTGAAACACCTACTGATGGACTGAAGACCATATTTTTATTTGTAGAAGAATAATCGGATGGTTTATCAGCACGACCTGTGAGAGTGAGATAAATCTTAGATTGCCAACCTACTTCAGCCATTGCAAAGAAGGCCGTGTTACTCCGTTTTCCCCATAATGGGTGGGTTATAGCTGTAGGAGCTGTGATATTGCTTTGAGTAAAATTATTTACGTTATGCAGATTACCTTTGTAACCTTCTACTTGAGTATTGTACCCTTCATACGAAGCTCCTAAATGAGCATCTAAACTGAAGTCATTCGATAGATTTTTATTGTAATGTAAGAGTACATCGGCATATTGTTGTTTGAAAGTCTCTTTCCAATGAGCATAATAACCATTAATACCTGCATAAGCAGGAAGCGTAGAAGCATACCGCTTATCGTCCATTGTAGAGGCTGTATTATCTATACGGAAGCGTGCTACTACGTCTAAATCTCCTATAATTTTATAGCTTACTTTACCTGAAAACATATAGCGGTCTTTAGTAGTAGGACGTAAATTTCTGTACGCTATCCAATAAGGATTTTGAACATTTTCACCTAAGTTAGCTGGTGTATCGGGCGTACCTGAACCTGCAATCCAATATTGCTTAGCATAACCTGTGGTAGCATCATAACGTTCAAAAAAACGTTCTTGACCAAATTGTTCCCCTCTTGGGTATAAGTACAAGCCCACTATAGGATTGAAAGCGATACCAGAGGCTACCTGGTTGCGTTCATACTGACGGATATAATTCCCCGAAAGGTCTATTTGTAAAGCATCATTTAACAGAGAAGTAGTATTGTGCAAATAAGCATTATAACGGTTATATACGCTGTTGTGCACTATACCACCTGATTGTAAAGAAGCTAATGAAGCGTAAGTTTTATTTTTACCTCCTTTAAAATCTATACCTCCTGAAATGCTTACTGCATTCTGGTACACGTGTCCAGTTTTATAAAAATCATTTATATTAAAAGAAGTACCCTTAGACAAAGCACGAGTGGACAGTGAAGTGTATTGCCCTAACTCATTGCCATATGTTTCTTGAAACTCAGGATTTGTGAGTTTATTTACAAACTCTATTGAAGAAGAAAGGTTAATTTTAAATTGGTTACTTTCAGCTTTTTTAGTGCGAATGAGTACCACACCATTGGCAGCCGAAGCTCCATAGAGTGCTGTTGCTTGCGCTCCTTGTAATACAACTACTTCTTCAATATCCTCAGGATTAAGGTCGGAAATACCTTCGCTGGTATCTCTACCATTCCCCCCGAGCCCCCTTTCGGCTTGGTTAGCGATAGGCATTCCATCTATCACGTACAATACATTATTATCACCAAAGAGCGAGCGAACTCCACGCATAGTAGCTTTTGTAGCTCCACCAATACCCGTAGCACTGCGCTGGATATGCAAACCTGCTATTCTTCCGTCAAGGCTATTTACAAAATTCGCTTGTTTTACTTGAGTGAGGTTTTTGTCTGAAACTTTTTGTTGTTGATAGGGTAAAACTTCCCCTTCTTGATAAATTCCTAGAGCAGTAGAATATTTTGGTTTACCTATTAGGATATGATCAATATGCTCTATTATTTGAGGCTTTAAGACTACCTTAAAATTGATGTTCTTATTTTTACCCTCTACTTTTCTTTTTTGGGTTTCATAGCCTAAAAAACTAAACTCAAGTACATCACCTACTTTGGCTTTGAGTTCAAACTTACCATCAATATCAGTTGAAACACCTTTAGTAGCTTTTGTTGAACGTGTGTTTTTAATAATTACTGAAACCGATGGTATAGGTTGATTGTTCTCATCAAGAACTTCTCCAGTAATGCTTTTCATCTGGGCGTGAACAGCTCCTACAAATAGGAACAGCGAGATTAATAAAAGTTGTATTTTCTGTTTCATAGCGTTTACATATAAATATACTCCGCAAAGGTACAACTTTTATTCACTTATACAAAATTTTTACACATTTTTTTTAAATATAAGTTCTATTACTAAATACGATTTTCAGAGATAGAATAAAGAAAGTAAGAGAGTAAGAAAACTAATCAGATACTCAGCAGTGAAACTCTTCTTGTTTTTAGCCACTTCTTCAGGAGTACCAAAGGCTATTACTTCGCCACCTGCCTTTCCTCCATCGTGCCCTATATCTATGATATAGTCTACTTTTCTGATAACATCGAGGTTGTGCTCTATCACTAAAACAGTATTGCCCTTATCTACCAAACGGTCGAGTACTTCGAGGAGTACCTTCACATCGTCAAAATGTAGTCCTGTAGTAGGTTCATCTAATATATAAAAAGTATTACCTGTGTCTATTTTAGAAAGTTCTGTAGCTAATTTCACCCGTTGGGCTTCTCCTCCTGAAAGGGTAGTAGATTGTTGCCCTAAAGTGATGTAGCCTAAACCTACCTCTTCAATAGTTTTTAGTTTGCGGTATATTTTAGGGATAGGTTCAAAGAATTTTACTGCCTCACTTATGGTCATATCCAGTACATCGGCAATAGATTTCCCTTTGTATCGCACTTCAAGGGTCTCGCGGTTGAAGCGTTTTCCTTTACAAGTTTCGCAGGGCACATAGACATCGGGGAGGAAGTTCATTTCAATCACCTTTAAGCCTGAGCCTTCACAGGTTTCACATCTACCGCCTTTCACGTTGAAACTAAATCTACCTGGTTTATAGCCACGTATTTGCGCTTCGGGTACTTGGGTGAAAAGGTTGCGTATTTCACTGAAAACACCTGTGTAGGTAGCAGGATTTGAACGAGGTGTACGCCCAATAGGAGACTGGTCGATATCGATTACCTTATCAATATGTTCTAAGCCCTCAATGCTTTTATAAGGCATCGGTTTTTTTACGCCATTGAAGAAATGAGCATTCAAGATAGGATACAGTGTCTCATTAATAAGCGTTGATTTTCCACTTCCCGATACACCAGTTACCCCGATCATTACCCCTAAGGGGAATTTTACGGTTATGTTCTTCAAGTTGTTGCCCGTACAACCTTTTAAGATAATTTCTTTGCCGTTGCCTTTGCGCCTTTGGGTGGGTATTTCAATCTTCTTTCTCCCACTCATATAGTCAGCGGTAATGGAATTTGCTTTTAGCAATTCTTTAGGCGTTCCTTGGAAGATAATATCCCCTCCATTTACGCCCGCTTTAGGTCCTATATCCACTACATAATCGGCTTCTTGTATCATTTCTTCATCGTGTTCTACCACAATTACTGAGTTACCAATATCTCTAAGTGATTTTAGAGAGTTGATAAGCCTTTTGTTATCTCGCTGATGCAAACCGATGCTAGGTTCATCGAGTATATAGAGTACCCCTGTAAGTTGAGAGCCTATCTGCGTTGCCAGTCTGATACGCTGAGCTTCTCCTCCAGACAACGATTTAGAACTTCTGTTAAGAGCTAAATAAGTAAGCCCTACATTTATGAGAAATTGGAGTCGGGTGGTGATTTCTTTGATAATTTCTTCTGCTATTTTGCGCTGTTTGGAAGAGAGATGCTCAGGTAGAGATTTGAACCACGCCAATAAATCTGTAATATCTAAGGCAGATAGTTCGGCTATATTTTTGTCAGCTATTTTAAAGTAAAGTGCCTCTTTACGCAAGCGAGTGCCGTGACATTCCTCGCAAGGAATAGTATCCATAAACTCTTCAGCCCAGCGCTTGATAGCTGCCATATCGGCATTTTCGTGCTGGCTTTTGATGAAGTTGATGATACCTTCGAAATCAATTTCAAAATTGCGCGTAATGCCTAATACATCCGATTTGATAGCGTATTTATCTTTACCACCATAGAGAATAATATCCATCGCTTCTTTAGGAAGCGTTTCAATAGGGTCGGAGAGCTTATGACCGAACTTTTGTACAATGAGCTCTAATTGTTTGAATATCCAAGTGTTCTTTTGCTCTCCTACTGCTGTAATCCCGCCGTTCTTGATAGAGATAGAAGGATCAGGGATAATCTTGGAGAGGTTGATTTCTTGCACTTCACCCAACCCATTGCAGTGTGGGCACATTCCTTTAGGAGAATTGAATGAGAAGGTATTAGGTTCAGGAAGAGGATATGAAATGCCCGAAGAAGGACACATCAAATGTCTGCTGAAATAGTGAGCTTTTTTTTGGTCGTGTTCTAAAACCATTAGCACATCGTCGCCGTAGTTCATTGCAATTTTGATACTTTCTTGTAGGCGTTTCTGGGTGTCATCAGTATCATCAATTTGCATACGGTCGATCACGATTTCAATATCGTGTGTTTTGTAACGGTCGAGCTTCATACCTTTTTCGATATCACGAATTTCGCCATCGGTACGCACCTTTACAAAGCCTTGTTTAGCAATCTGCTCAAAAAGCTCGCGATAATGTCCTTTTCTCGATTGTACCACAGGAGCTAATAGGTTAATGCGTTTGCCTTTGTATTCTTTGGTAATGAGTTCCTGAATTTGGCTATCGGTATAACTTACCATCTTTTCGCCTGTTGCATAGCTATAAGCATCGGAAGCACGGGCAAATAGCAGGCGCAAGAAGTCGTAGATTTCGGTGATTGTACCCACTGTAGAGCGCGGTGATTTAGAGGTAGTTTTCTGTTCGATAGCGATTACAGGTGAGAGTCCGTCGATTTTATCTACATCGGGGCGCTCTAATCCCCCGAGAAACTGGCGAGCATAAGCCGAGAAAGTCTCGATATAACGGCGTTGTCCTTCGGCATAAATAGTATCGAATGCCAAAGAGGATTTACCACTACCTGAAAGCCCTGTGAAGACTACAAGCTTTTCGCGAGGTATGGAAAGGTCTATATTTTTGAGGTTATGCACCCGTGCGCCTTGAACTTCAAGTACATCAGTGGGAGCTACATTATTCGTTTTCTTTTTCATTTAGTGACTGTTATAGAGGCTACCATAAGTAGCCTATGATTAAATAATTAGGTGATACTAATCTTTCTATGCATCTAATAACTCCATTACTTTTAAGGCTTGATACACAGTATTGATTCCTTCAAAAATAAGTAGCAAACGCAACCCGTTACGGGTTTCTTTCTCTTGCATACGACACTTGTTAGGGTAACGTTGTACAAAGAGTAGCACCTTTTGAAAACGCTCACTTTGGTAAAATGGACTGTTTTGGTCGGAGATAAAATAGCCTGTCATCTTACCATTTTTCATCACGAGCTTTTCAATTCCCATACGGGTAGCCAACCATTTCACTCGCACGCTGTTGAGCAAGTCGATAGCTTGGGGAGGAAGTTTACCAAAACGGTCGGTAAGATTGCGTTGGTATTGTTGCAAAGCTTCCTCATTGGGTAAATTACTCAGTTCGTTATAAAGATTGAGTCGTTCTGCCACTCTATTGACATAGGTATCCGGAAAGAGGAGTTCAAAATCGGTGTCTATTTGAGTATCGGTGAGGTAAGTTTTATCTTCTTCAGCGGTGTGATATAGTTCTGAGAACTCATTTTCTTTGAGCTCTACTATAGCTTCTTGCAATATTTTCTGATAAGTTTCGAAGCCTAACTCATTAATAAATCCACTTTGTTCCCCGCCTAAGAGGTCTCCAGCTCCACGAATTTCTAAATCCTTCATAGCAATATTTAACCCGCTTCCTAAATCGGAGAACTGAGCTATAGCTTCAATACGCTTTCGAGCATCATCACTCATCGCTACCAACGGAGGGGTGATGAAATAACAAAAAGCTTTTTTATTACTTCTACCTACACGTCCACGCATTTGATGTAAATCAGATAAGCCAAAATTATGTGCATTATTGATAAAGATGGTATTAGCATTGGGTACATCTAAACCATTTTCAATGATAGTAGTAGCTACTAATACATCGTAAGCACCGTCCATAAAGGCTAACATTGTTTCTTCTAATTTTTTTCCGTCCATTTGTCCGTGACCAATGGCTATACGAGCATCAGGTAATAGGCGTTGAATCATACCTGCTACTTCCTGAATATTCTCTACACGGTTGTGCATAAAGAACACTTGTCCGCCTCGCTGAATTTCATAACGAATACCATCGCGTATTATCTCTTCGCTGAAAGGTACTACCTGAGAATCGATAGGGTAGCGGTTAGGGGGAGGTGTATTGATTACTGATAGGTCGCGGGCTGCCATTAAGCTGAACTGTAAGGTTCGGGGGATAGGTGTAGCAGTGAGGGTGAGTACATCGAGGTTTTCTTTGAGGGTTTTGAGCTTATCCTTCACGCCTACACCAAACTTTTGCTCTTCATCTACTATCAGTAGACCTAAATCTTTATAAGCAACCTTTTCGCCTACTATTTGATGAGTTCCGATGATGATATCTAACTGACCATTTGCCAGTTCTTCTAAGATAGTTTTCTTTTCCTTAGCTGTGCGGAAACGGTTAAGATAATCAATGCGTACAGGGAAGTCTTTCATACGCTGGCTAAAGGTTTGAAAATGCTGAAAAGCGAGTACCGTAGTAGGTACCAATACCGCTACCTGCTTGCCGTTGTCTACCGCTTTGAAGGCAGCACGAATAGCTACTTCGGTTTTTCCAAACCCAACATCACCACACACCAATCTATCCATAGGTTTGGGGCTCTCCATATCAGCTTTTACATCGGCAGTAGCTTTGCTTTGGTCGGGTGTATCTTCATATAGGAAAGAGGCTTCCAGTTCGTTCTGCATATAGCTGTCGTGAGAGTATGCATACCCTTTAGATTCCTTGCGTTTAGCATACAACTGAATTAAGTTGAAGGCTATTTCCTTCACTCTTGTTTTTGTCTTCTGCTTGAGTGCCTTCCACACTCCAGAACCTAATTTGTATATCTTGGGTGGCTTGCCGTCCTTACCGTTGTATTTAGTGATTTTATGTAAGGCGTGAATGCTTACGAATAGGACATCGCGGTCGCCGTAAATCAGTTTGATTGCCTCTTGTTGCTTGCCTTCAACCTCTATCTTCTGTAATCCAGCAAACTTACCAATACCGTGGTCGATATGGGTTACATAGTCGCCTACCTCTAATTGCATCAGTTCTTTAAGTGTAATGGCTTGTTTTTTAGCATATCCGTTCTTCAGCTGGAATTTGTAGTAACGCTCAAATATTTGATGGTCAGTAAAGACATTCAGCTTGTGCTCATTATCTATAAAGCCTGCGTGTAGAGAAAACAGTAGTGTTTGGTAATGCACTTTTTGTTCCATCTCCTCAAAGATGTCGTGGAAGCGTTTGGCTTGTTGCTCACTGCCACAGAGGATATAGTTTTGGTATCCCTCAGTATGTTTATCGTTTAAATAACTGATAAGAAGTCCGAATTGCTTATTGAATGAGGGCTGTGGTGTAGTGCGGAAAACAATCTCTTTTTCGCCTTTGGAGAAAGATGAGGGAAGATTTATATTTATTTGCTGAAATCTCCCCATTTGGTTTAATAAATCTTCTGATTGACAATATAGCACATCGGGTGTACTGTGTTTTACTTCATTAGAAAGCTTTTCGTAAATGTCAGTAGCTTTAGTGAAGAGCTTGTCGATTTTTGCTCCAAAAGTAGATGTTTCCTTAGATATTAAAAGGGTCTGTTCGCTGATATACTCTAAAAATGACTGACGTACCTCATTACCTTCTTTGTTTTCGACGTTAGGGATAATGGTAATCGTAGAAAGCTGTGTTGTTGAGAGCTGTGTTTCGACATCGAAGGTGCGAATACTTTCTACTTCATTGCCAAAGAATTCAATGCGGTAAGGTTCGTTATTTGAGAAAGAAAAAACATCAACAATCCCTCCGCGTACTGAAAACTCGCCAGGTTCGGTTACAAAATCAGTGCGATTGAAATTATAGGAGAAAAGCACTTCGTTCAAGAGTTCAATGGTTAGTTGGTCTCCTTTGCTAATCTTTAAGGTATTTTGCTCTAATTGCTTACGAGTGATAACTTTCTCGAAGAGCGCTTCGGGGTAGGAGACTACTATCAGTGGTTGCCCACTATTGCTCAACCGATTGAGCACTTCAGCACGCAGTAACACGTTGGCATTATCGGTATCTTCAATTTGATACGGGCGGCGATAGCTATCAGGAAAGAAGAGTACTTGTTCGCCTACTAAGGTCTCTAAGTCGTTTAACAAATAGGCACTTTCTTCTTTGTTGGGCAAGAGTACCAATAGCGGACGCTTGGTATTAGTATAAACATTAGCTATGAGTAAGGACAGAGAAGCCCCTGCCAAACCATTGGCAACGGTATTATGATGTGCTTTAATTTCAGTTAATAAACTTTTATAAGTACTATTTTCTGCGAATAATTGTAATAACTCTTTCACAAATAGGGATTATGATTACAAAGTGCAAAGGTACGCATAAATTAGGAATTAACAACTAATTCATTACAGTTGTTATAAGCTATTTTTTGCATATACAAAAGTTCTTCCAAAACCTTATTGATATCTTTTGCAGGGAAAGGCAATGCGATAAGGAGCTCATTGGGAGTTATAGGTTTGGACTTCAATAAACTCCAAACTGCTTCTTTAACCTCTTTTTTATCAACTTTTGGAGGAGGTAGTTTGGCAATACAATTTGAACATACTCCACAAGGCTTTTCGGATTTTTCACCGAAGTATTCTAAAAGCTGAATGTTGCGACAAGTATCCTCATTTTGAAGATAGCGGAATACTGCTTCTTGCAAGGTTAGCTTGGTGTGATTGTACTCTTTTAAGTTCTTAGAAATACTATTAATAGTGCGATCATCATCACGAGGCACATTAAAGACAATTTGAATATCAGAAGCTTCGTTTTTTAAGATAGCCATTCCATCGTTGTGCAAACGTTCTAAATTCTTGATGATATCACGATAGTCGAGTTCTGTGAGTTCAGTGATTTTTTCCATCTCCAAAGTTATAGGCTGACTGTAGATAAGAGGGTAAGACCTTATGAGATAGATAACAAGATTTTTTAGATAACGATGCGTTTGTAAATAAGTAATAAGTTGAGGGGCAGGTGCTGTAATATGCAAAGTAACCTTCTTGTAAAATTGCTGGCTGAGTGAAATAATAGACATTCGGTCTAACACCTGCAAACCATTATAGGACTTTATGGGCGATAGCTGATAACGCTTCCAGAAATCGGGGAAGAAGAAACTGAAAACCCCTTCTTGTCCTTCACCTATTGCTATTTGAAAATAAGCATTAAGTTTTGCATAAAGTAGCTTGAGAAAAGGAATGTCTACCAAGTAGTCTTTTAGCAGTTTATTAGCATTTTCAACGTCGATTTTACCATAGAATAGGATAGCTTCGGCTGGGTTACCATCACGACCTGCACGTCCAGCCTCTTGAAAATAGTCCTCTAAGGTTTGAGGTATATCCCAATGAATTACGAAACGCACATCAGGTTTGTCTATCCCCATTCCGAAAGCATTAGTAGCTGCCATTACACGCACATCGTTGAGCAACCACATACTGAGCTTTTTATTCTTTTCTTCGGCAGGAAGACCTCCGTGAAAATAGGCTGCTGAGATACCGTGATTCTCCAAGAGTTCAGCTAATTGTATGCAACCATTTCTGCTGCGCAAGTATACGATAGCACTCCCTTCGGTCTTTCTTAACAGTTGTAGTAACTCGTGCCATTTATCGGAAACCTTATACACTTTGTAGGCGATATTAGGGCGTGCTAAAGAAGTACTGATAACAGTAGCATTTTCTATACCTAAATGATGTAAGATATCTTGCTGTACTTGATGCGTTGCCGAAGCTGTGAGTGCCAATAATGGGACGTTAGGAAATTCTTCTTTCAGCCATTTACACTGTAAATAAGCAGGACGAAAATCTTTACCCCAATGTGATACACAATGTGCTTCGTCTATCACTATTAAGTTAATAGACATTGCTTTGAGATAAGAGCGCACCAATTCCTGTTGCAGACGTTCAGGGGACAGGTATAAGAATTTGTATTGCCCATAGAGAGCATTGTTTAGCAAGCGTTCCAACTCAGGGTAGGGGAGACCTCCCGATAACGATAGTGCACGTATTTCTCTATTTTTAAGCGCCTCTACTTGGTCTGTCATTAGGGCTACTAAGGGAGAAACAACTATACAGATACCTTCTTTCATCATAGCAGGCACTTGAAAAGTAATAGATTTTCCTCCACCCGTAGGTAATAAGGCTAAGGTATCTTTTCCGGATAATACCGAGTTGATAACAGCTTCTTGAGAGTTGCGAAAACCGTCGTACCCCCAATACTTTTTGAGTATGTACAGAGGTTCATTCTCCATAAATACTACTGCTTATAACCTTTGTATGCTGGACGCACCAATTGAGGAAAATCAATAAACGGATTACGGTTGCCTTGTGCCTTTTCAATCACATTGTTACGCTGACGTTCAAGGTCAGAAACAGGGTCTTCGTCATTCCATTTTAGGAGAACTTGAAGTCCTCCTAATACAATAACATCGTCTATTCTGTCGTGATATCGTAAGTTGATATACATAATCATTCGTGCAACATCTCCTTTCCATTCGTCTCCTGGATACCAAGCGCCTTTTGTACGACCAGCTTTCCCTTTACCATCGGTAAAAGGAATATTTCCTCTACTACCATTTAGTTTACTATCACAAGCTTTTAGATGATGTAAATCACCTTTAGCATCTCCCTTATACTTTGATTGTGGATAGATGTGTTCTGTATTGAATGTTTGGGGTTTATAAGTGTTACTTCCACTATTGTACTCTCTCCAGAAACGTTCTTCTCCTGTATAAACCAGTACAACATTTTGTGGATTTTTAAGGCTTGCATCGGCTTTATAAAGATATTTATGGCGCTCACCATAACCTAATTGATTTTTATGCTTAGCGATAGTAAGAGCTGCCAAATCATCATACAAAGCTGTCCCCGTTTTAGTGAAATCAAACCCTTTATAGTAAGTTTTTAACTCCTCGGGTACTGTAATCTTTACAGGAGGAATGGGCTCCTCAGTAGTGGGAGTAGTGGTGGTAGGAGGGTTAGGAGCAGGAGGTACAGCAGGGAGAGGTTGTGCTTGGTCATCATTCTTGCAAGCTAACAAGAGCATTACGAATAATAAAACATAAATTCTTTTCATATGTATTTAATTTTTAGTTATTTGTTTACACGAAAAAGCTAACTTTAGCATTAGTAACGTTTTTCAATAGTACATTCTCATCTTGATGTGTAATATCAGTACTGAAAACAGACTGTTGCATTATACTTCTTTATTTCTTATTTTCATTAAATGATAGTGCAAAGGTACGAAGTAATTATTAAATAAGCAAATATTGATTAATGGTTAATGGTTAATGATTAATGGTGAAATTAAGAAGACTTATAGGATAAACGAACAACAGGCGAAGGGAGAGTAGCTCTACAGTGGGTCTACAGTGGGTCTATAGTGGGTCTATAGTAGGTCTATAGTAGGTCTATAGTGGGTCTACAGTGGGTCTACAGTGGGTCTACA
>NZ_KB291213.1:75387-78412 GCF_000318255.2 Capnocytophaga sp. oral taxon 380 str. F0488 | reverse complement strand
ATGATATCTGTGCCAACTGCCGTTATGACGTGAAGTTTAGGGAAGGACAAAAACCTTTATATGAGGAATTTAAAAGCTATAACACTGAAACGTGGGGTAAAATAGCTAATGATAAAGGATTTATCAAACAATTTGAAAGCTATTTACAAGGAGTTAACAAAATAGAAGATTTAGCTTATGTGATTAACAGTAATAAAGCTAATATAAATGAAGTAAAACAAGCTTTTAAAGAATTGTTTAAACGTAACAGTGATGAAATTTTAAAGTTTATGAATCCTAAACTAAAGGAAAGTTTAGGTATTATAAATCCTAATGATAAAGTAAGATTAGAAAAGTTGATAAACGATACAAATTCAGCACTCTATAACTTTATAAAATCACAATAAAATGTTTAAATTAATTTCTAAAATAGATAATGTAAGAGATTATGTTATCTATAAAGGCAAACCTTATTACATCAATACATCTGATGAAATTCAATGTGGCGAAAAAAAACAAATGCTTTACAAAACTCCACTAAGTCCGCTTGCTACTTTTAATGGTAAATTCTATTGTAGTGAGTGGGAGAATAATTATAAAATCTTTGACGAAAATTTAGAATTAATAGAAGAAGGAAAAGACAAAGCTTTTTTGTATTTATCTAAAGAGTTTTTAGAAACTTATTTTTTAGATGAACAACAAAAAATATTCATTACAGCTCTTTTGGATAGAGAAGGGAATCTTATGGTATTGGGAAATATTGACAAATTTTCTATAAGTTTTTTCCAAATGGGTATATATATATATATATATACAAAAAGGATAAAATATACGATGATGTAATGTCTATCAGAGCCTTTTCTATTCAAAAGAAAGAACATCTTTGGGAATTTCCTCTTTCTTCTCTTGGGAAGTGGAAAAACCCATATACCGATGAAGAGATAGATTTTCAGGTACGGAGATTTATAGGTATATACAACAATATTTTTTGGGTTTTTCTAAATGCAGAAGGTTTTATAGGTTTAGATATTGAAACAGGAGAATTAAGATATCGTATCCCTGAATATCACCAAGCTATAGGAAAAACAAGTACGAGTTCTTATGATGATAGCAAAGGCTTTTTTAGAAGTGATTATCTCTTAGACAATGAAAAAGGAAAAATTTTAGGCTTAGCAGTAGATGTCTTTATTGAAATAGATTTAACCCAAGAGCCTCCTTTTGTTACTCAATATGGTTTACAAGAGGAGTTTGAAAAGTACAACATCAAAAAAGCAAATGATACTGCAGGAAGTTATGTTGTTCAAGATAATTTATTGTATTTTTATCTTGCTGAACAACTAAAATTTGGCATTTTAGACATCAATACCAAGGAAATTATCTATGTTTCAGAGCCTATTGCAGTAGAGGAAAGAGATGATAGTTTTACTCGCCTTAGAGATTTAAAAGTCTCAGAAAATAAGGTGTATATCTTAGATAGTAATCATACGTTGCATATTTTTGAAAGAGAAAAATAGTTCTTGTTTTATCATACTAATTTTATTACTTTTACTTTAAACACGTTTGTTAATAAATTCTCTAACAGAGAAAAAATATTAGCACAATTCAAAATCTCTACTGTCCAAAGCGGTAAATTAGGTTAATTTTAAAGGTGCTGAATGGATTGTTATAGGTGGAGAATGAAAAAGGATAAGCTACGTCCATTTGCCAATTGTTAAAGGCAAAACCTGCTCCTATGGATAGAAACTTTCGGTCGCCTTTGTCCTTGTGTTGGTAGAAGAATCCTGAGCGCAAGAAAAATGATTGGTTATACTTGTATTCCAAACCTATTGCCCAATTAATCTCGTGAAATTCTTCACGGAAACCATTAGGAGCATCGTAGAAAGAGGTTATTAAGGCTTCTATAATATCTTTATCGGGGACACCTTGCTCATTAGGGGTAGGCACAAGGTATTTCTGTGCTTCTATCGAGAGTTCCCACTCGTTATAACTATCGGTTTGCAATAAAAAACCTCCTCCTAATTTCAGTTGGGAGGGAAGATAGAAAGACCTGCCCAAGTCGTCGTACTTCACCTTTGTTCCCACATTAGAAAGTTGGAATCCCCAAGTGTATCGGTATAACAAACTACTAATAAAGTGCTCTTGTGAATAGAAATAGCCTGCTATATCAAAAGCTAATGCTCGGGCTACACTCTTCCCTTGCGAAGGAATAGATAGTTGTGAGCTTAAGAAACGAGAGGTAACTCCCATAGCGAACGACTGACTTAATTGCAAACTATAAGAGCCCTCCAATGAAAGCTCAGTAGGCTTGAAAGTGCCTAACATATACGATTGTTGCCCTATGTCTTGGGTTAAGTTCACATCACCGATACTGAAATATGAGAAATTTGCCCCGAAAGCATCGCGTATTCTCTTTTTGTAAAAAGTAATCCCCCCTAAAAACACATCGCGCACAGCTCTATGAGTGAAGGGCATATAATTAATAGCTACTGCTGAAGAAGTAGGTAGAAAGATATATTTGGAAGCATTCACTCTTTGGGAAAACACATCGGGAGAGGAAGCTACCCCTACTTCTCCTTTTCCTGCTGATATAGCATCAGAATTAAGGATTAAGAACGGAAAAGCGGTAGAAATAGACTTTTCTTCTTGACAAAAGAGGGGTGTTTTCGCAAACAGAAACACACAGAGGAAACAGAATAACCGAGTGCAGTTCATTTTATAGTATTTTTGCAAAGATACATCAAATAGTTGAATTATACAATTTTTTGTAAAAGAGGAGGGGAAAATTAGCAAATTAGGTGCGAGCCGCACAGGCAGTGTGAGCCACACGGGCAGATTAATTAGTAAATTAGAAAATGAGAGAATTAGAAAATGAGGAAATTAGCAAAAGGGTAGTGATAAAAAAGGTTTTTTAATAGGTCTTACTTGTTGGACAAATTGGACCGGTCTGAATTATCGGAGAAAAACGAAAAATATAAAAAGTGTATTGAGAGGTTTTTGGGAGAGAAAAGGCTGTGAGGAGGGGGGGGTTAGCTTATAGAGAGCTTAT
>NZ_KB291213.1:53748-75367 GCF_000318255.2 Capnocytophaga sp. oral taxon 380 str. F0488 | reverse complement strand
TCTTGGACGATTGGTATAGAAAGGGTGTATAAGTGATTGACTCATAGTATAGTACAACAACGTTAAAAAATGTTTAAAAACGGGGTTTCGAGGCGAAAGAAAGAGAAAGGATAAGGGTCGCACAGACAGGTGTGAATCATAGGGTAGGGGGGATTAGCAGATTTTTTAGTTCTTAGAGGGTTAAGAATGACATATTAGACTTAAAAAAGTAAATGTTTTTTAGGTTTATTCTATAAAAAGTATTACTTTTGTAGCCGTTTTAGAATATGATACAATGCGTTTAGTTTTAAAGATAGTAATTTGTTTAGCACTATGGTTTTGCTTTGCTTGTGAGCAAGAGCAAAATATGCCTATTGAGGGTGATTTTAACATTGCAATGGTAGATGATAATTACAATGTTCCAGCACAAGTGCGCATCATAAACAAAATCACAGGAGCTGATGCTTTTCAGTGGGAATTTCCTAATGGCAGTTATACTTCTTCTAATGCCTTTTATCCTGAGGATATTCGTTATACCGAGCCTGGTACTTATACTATTACAGCACATACCACCAATTTAGACGGTGAAGCGCGCACTTTCCAAAAATCGTTTACAGTTTACCCTGAGCTATCAGCTTTGTTTAGTTTTACTCAACAAGGGAGTGATATAGCACCTCTTACGCTTACTCTTAGCAACCAAAGTGAGGGAGCGACTACTTATCAATGGTCGTTTGAAGGAGGAACGCCTGCTTATAGTTCGGAGAAAAATCCAACGGTAACCTTTGAAAAAGGGGGGATATTTACATTGCGATTGGAAGCGAGTAACCACTCTCAGCGTCGGGTAATGGAGAAAACAGTAGTAGTGCGTGCGCCTTTAGTTGTTGCTTTTGAAATGACGAATGAATACCCTCATAATACACAAGCCCCTGTACGATTGTTCTTGAAAAACCAATCGGTAAATGCCACTGCTTATCGTTGGAAAGTAAGTAGCGGGGCTTTTCAGCAAGAGAGCACTGATGAAAATCCGTCGTTTATACTTCCTACTGCAGGAACGTATCAAATAGAGCTTACAGCTAATAACGACAAGCAAACTTTATCCGAAAGGAAGAACTTTACGGTAACAGCAGGTGATAATCTTATTACCTTTACAGATATAAAATTAGGTATCAATACCAATAAAACAGTAGGTTGCTATTTTTCTTCTTTTTTAGGGGAAGTACTAAAGCCTAATGAAGTAACAGCGGAGAACGGCAGGCTTATTGATTTTGTGTATTTCGGGCAGAGCACTTCTTTTGCTTATAATGTATTTTTATCACCTGATGAAGCACAAACAGCTGTTTTTGACCCTATTCCCAATGCTACAAAAAGTTACTTTATCAACAAACAAGAGAATAAGGGGCAGGTGTTTTTCTCAGTAGCTGATTTCGATGCGCTTTCTTCGGGAGCTACTCTATCTTCTTTGTCTATTAAATCTAATAGTAACAAAGCACCTTTCAATAAGGAAATGACAAACAGAATTGTGCTTTTTGAGACAGCTAACGGGCGAAAAGGAGCTATTAAGATTAAGGAATACGTAAGCAACGGTGCGGAATCTTACTTAGTTGTTGATATTAAAATGCAAAAAAATCATTAATCAATGGCGCGAACTTACCTACTTGTATTCTTTGTATTACTTTCTCTACCTCTTTTAGCTCAGCAGGTAGATTTAGAGAATATAGATACTCAGCTGAAAGAAAAACTCAAGAAGAAACCTTTTTCTATCTCGGGGAGTGCTTCGGTAAGTGGTGTGTATAACCAGGCGTCTGATAGTCCTACTAATGAACCTTTCTTGTATTTCTTCAATGGTAATATCACTTTAGGCTTTTACGATTGGACGATGCCTATTAATTATCGATACACCAATCAAGGAGATGCTTTAGACTACCAAATTCCCTTTAAGTTTAATCGCCTAAGTCTGCACCCTAAATACAAATGGATTTTAGCCCATATAGGCGATGTGAGTATGAGTTTTTCTCCTTATACATTCAACGGTCTACAATTTACAGGAGGAGGTTTAGAGCTCACTCCTGAAAAATATCCTTTAAGAGCTTCGTTTATGGGAGGTAGACTTGCCAAAGCAACTGAATACGACGGTCGCCCTCAAACCATACCTACCTATGAGCGTTGGGGTTACGGCACGAAGCTCTCCTATAAAAAAGAAGATTTAGAAATAGGTGGAATTCTTTTCTTTGCTAATGATAAAGCTAATTCTCTATCGGTACCTATTCCCGATGAGAAGAAAATATATCCACTATCCAACCAAGTGTATTCAGGATTTGCTAAATACAAACCTCTGCATTTTGTAGAAGTGTTTGGTGAATATGCTTTAAGTCTTTTGGGCAATACTCAAAGCCAAAAGCAGGATTTTACAGCTTACAACGCAGGTATTAACTTTATTTTCACGAAGGCGAGTGTAGGGGTGCGTTACGAAAAAGTAGACCCCGATTACAAGACCTTAGGGGCTTACTATTTTGTAAACGATATGGAGAATGTCACCCTAAACAGTTCGTTGAATTTATTTAATGGCAATGTGTCAATAGCTACTAGCATAGGGCGACAACACGACAATTTAAACCAACAAAAACCTAAACAGTCCAACCAGTGGGTAGGCTCAGCCAATGTAAATGCCAAGGTTACGTCTAAACTATCTCTTTCAGGAAGTTATAGCAACTTTACGATGTTTACTAATAAACTTATCAATCCTTTTGATAGAATCAACAATCCGCAACTCTATGAACACCCTCAAGACTCTATCAACTACCGACAAGTATCACAAAACACGAATGCCAACATAGCTTATGCTATCAATGAAAAACAGAATATAACTCTTTCGTATTCTTTCAACGATGTGGTGAATAAACAAAATGATATAGTACGCAGAGGAGGAATTTCGCGCTTTCACAACGCGGGTGCGACTTATATACTACAATTCCCTGAAAGCAAACTCAGTTTGTCTCCTTCGTTCAACTACTCGTACAGTATTGTCTCAAGAGAGAAAACACAAGTGATGGGACCTTCGCTTACAGTAGGTAAAGCGTTTTTTGAAGACAAACTCAACACGACACTGTTAGGAAACTATAGTATTTCACAATCGGATACCTCCAAAGGTAGTACAGCTAATGTACAGCTAAATGTAAACTTTCTCCCTTGGAAAAACCACCAGTTTACTTTGAGTGCATTACAGTCATTCCGCAATGCCGAAAGTGATACTCAAAACACTTCGGCACAAAGTACTAATGTGAGTGTAGGCTATACTTACCATTTTGAAAAAGTAGAATTGCCTTTCCCATCGTTTAAGTTTAAGAAAAAGGAAAAAACTCATAAAGAGAAAAAGCCTCGTAAAGAGAAAAAGCAAAAAGTTGAAAAAGCAGAAGACCTTGAGAGGGCTAAGGATACTATTCCATTACAAGAGGAAAAAGTAATGCCAGAAGTTCCTGCAACTACCGAAGAACCTATTGAGCAAGCAACTAAAACTACTGAGGAAAAGGTAATTATAAAAGATATACCTGAGCTTTCAAACATCACTGATTTGAGTTTTATGGGAGAGCTGAATACTCAAATTGCAGAGGTACACCGTCAGTTGCAAGTAAGTGCTAAGAAAGATAAGAAACGTTTGTTACAAGAACAAAAGCTACTTGTAGAAAAAGCTAAAAAGCAACAAGCTGATTATCGTTATTTTGTATTCCGTTGTCTGAAGAATTTGTATAAACAAGCATTGGAGAGTGATGACAAGTTTAAAGCAGACCTCTTTGCTAAGAAACAAGCCTATGACTTGAATAATACTGCTGAAAATCAAGAATTGCTATACAAAGCAGAGGAAGGCTATCAGGCGCATCTTTGGATGCTTAATGAGCTGAAAGATATTACTATGGAACATTTGATTCAAGAAAAAGGACTGCTGAGCAACTTTGCTGAACAACATAAAGAAGAGATTTATCAAACCATTGCTCAAAAGCTATCTCCTCAGCAAAAAATGGATGCTATCTCAGTGTTATTAGCTGATTTTTACCACAAAGCTTTTTTCAATAGCAGTAGTAATTAGTTCAGAGATATAAAAAAAGCGCCCTAAGGCGCTTTTTTTATATCTCTCTTTACAGTTTCTTCTTTACTGCTACTTCTTGAAAGGCTTCTATTATATCGCCTTCGTGAATATCGTTGTAGTTCTTGATCTGCAAACCGCAATCATAACCTTTGCTCACCTCTTTTACATCGTCTTTGAAACGCTTGAGTGAAGAAAGTTCGCCCGTATAAATCACCACATTGTCACGCAATAGACGTATCTTAGAGTTGCGGTAGATTTTACCATCGGTTACCATACAGCCCGCAATGGTTCCTACTTTAGAAATCTTGAAGAGTTCGCGTATTTCTACAGTACCAGTAACCTCTTCTTTGAAGACAGGAGAAAGCATTCCTTCCATTGCGTCTTTGAGGTCGTTGATAGCGTCGTAGATGATAGAGTAGGTACGGATATCGATAGATTCTTTTTCTGCCAAGGCGCGTGCATTGGTCATCGGACGAACGTTGAAACCAATGATAATAGCATCGGAGGCGGAAGCCAATAATACATCAGACTCGGTAATTGCTCCCACACCTTTATGAATGATAGACACTTGTATCTCTTCAGTAGAGAGCTTTTGGAAAGAGTCAGTAAGTGCTTCTACCGAGCCGTCTACGTCACCTTTAAGAATAATATTCAACTGTTTGAAGTCACCGAGAGCAATGCGTCGCCCTATCTCGTCGAGAGTGATGTGGCGTTGCGTACGTACTGATTGTTCGCGTTGTAATTGAGCGCGTTTAGCTACAATCTGTTTGGCTTCTTTTTCGTCTTCGAATACGTAGAATTTATCACCTGCTTGTGGAGCTCCGTCCAATCCTAAGATAGAAATAGGAGTAGAGGGGCCTGCTTCTTTTACCTTCTTACCTCGTTCGTCGTGCATAGCACGTATTTTACCAGAGTTGGTACCTGCCAGTACATAGTCGCCTACGTGTAACGTACCCGATTCTACCAATATAGTAGATACATAACCACGACCTTTGTCAAGAGCTGCTTCCACTACAGTACCTACCGCCGGTTTGTTGGGATTTGCTTTTAGTTCGAGAATTTCAGCTTCTAAGAGTACTTTTTCCAATAGTTCAGATACACCGATACCTTGCTTTGCCGAAATATCCTGCGACTGTATTTTACCGCCCCATTCTTCTACAAGGAGGTTCATAGTTGCCAAGTGTTCTTTAATTTTATCGGGGTTTGCATTCGGTTTATCAATCTTGTTAATAGCGAAGATAATAGGTACTCCTGCGGCTTGTGCGTGACTAATAGCCTCTTTGGTTTGAGGCATCACATCGTCGTCGGCAGCTACCACAATAATAGCAATATCGGTTACTTTGGTACCACGGGCACGCATAGCGGTAAAGGCTTCGTGACCAGGAGTATCGAGGAAAGTGATACGTTCACCACTTTCTAATTTCACGCTGTAAGCCCCAATGTGCTGAGTAATACCTCCGCTTTCGCCTGCAATTACATTTTCTTTACGAATGTAGTCTAAGAGCGATGTTTTACCGTGGTCTACGTGCCCCATTACAGTAACAATAGGTGCACGAGGTACTAAATCTTCAGGTTGATCTTTTTCGGTATGGATAGCTTCTTCGATGTTAGCTGTTGCAAATTCCACCTCATAGCCAAACTCATCAGCTACTATTGAGAGGGTTTCGGCATCAAGACGCTGGTTCATTGTTACCATAATACCGAGAGACATACACGCACCAATCACCTTATTGATAGGCACGTCCATCATTGTGGCCAGTTCGTTTACTGTTACAAACTCGGTTACTTTTAGTATTTTTTCTTGTTGTTCTTGTTCTGCGAGCTCTTGTTCTACCTTTTGTCGGTGTGTTTCTCGTTTTTCTTTGCGGTATTTAGCCCCCTTAGATTTTGTACCTTTACCTTGCAAGCGCTCGAGGGTTTCGCGCACTTGTTTTTGTACTTCTTCTTCGGAAGGTTCTATTTTGGCAATAATCTTGTTTTTCTTTTCTTTCTTCGTGTTGTCACCACCTTTAGCCACATTCACTTCATCTTTGCGAATGCGTTTGCGTTTGCGTTTTTCGCTGTCGCCGGTAGCATCAGTAGCGCTATTAGTAGTAATTTGAGTCTCTTTATCCTTGTCTTTGTGACGGTTGCGTTTGCGCTTTTTCTTCTTTTTCTCAAACTGACTGAGGTCTATTTTCTCACCCACTACTTTAGGACCTGTGAGCTTTTGGTACTGAGTTTCAATTACACCTGCAGGAATCTCAGAGGTGAGTTCTTCCTTAGAGTTATGGTTCTGTTGTTCCTTCTTCTTTTGCGTAGCAACGGTTTGTGCCAATGGATTTTGATAAGCAGATTTATTCTTTTGAGCGTCGGGTTTATTGTTGTCTTTTTTCTTATCTTTTTCTTTATTGTTCTTGGCAGACGGCTGAGATTGCACCGTATCAGGAGTTGCTTCTTGCTTCGAGGTTGTTGTCTTTGTTTTAGAAGTGGTTACTTCCTGTTTTGAAGTAGTAATTTCTGGTTTTGATGCTTCTTGAACAGGGACTACTCCTTCTTTTTTATTACCTTCTTCAAGGTCTATTTTACCCACAGGTTTGAGCCCAGCTAGTTGAGCTTTAGCTTTTATCACTTCTTGCTCCTGCTGTTTGCGCTTCTCTTGGTTTTCTTTCTCTTGCTCTATGCGGATAGCCTCGCGCTCTTTTCGCTTGTCTTCCACTATCTCTTTTGAAACCTCACGCTTACTCTTGTCGGCGTTAAATTTGTTCGAAAGGAACTTCACAATATCTTCTGTAATAGAAGTATTAGGGTTAGATTCTATTTCTATCCCTTTCTCCTTCTTCAGATATTCTACGGCTGTTACCATAGAGATATTGAACTCCTTTAAAACTTTGCTTAATCTTATTTTTTTTCCCTCGCTCATATATGTTTATTAAAATCCATTCCCCTTTTAAGAAGAAAGGATACATTATTCTTTGTTTAAGTTGTAGGGAATCTACCTCCCTCATATACTCTGCTTTCACAGATTTTTTCTTTTACCCTATTCAAACTCTTCTGCCAAAATGCGTAGCACTTCGTTTACGGTCTCTTCTTCGAGGTCAGTGCGTTGCATTAGCTCTTCGGCAGAAAGTTCCAATACACTCTTAGCTGTATCAAGTCCTGCTTTTTGCAGTTCTTCAATCACCCATTCTTCAATTTCGTCGTTAAACTCGCTAAGCTCAATATCTTCTTCGGTTGCTCCTTCGCGATATACGTCGATTTCATAGCCTGAAAGCTGACTCGCTAAGCGAATGTTATAGCCCGATTTACCAATGGCTTTCGATACTTCTTCATTTGCCAAATACACATCGGCACGTTTTTCTTCTTCGTTGATAACCACTGAAGATACACGTGCAGGTGCCAAAGCACGGGTGATGAGCAGTTGTGGGTTATTGGTGAACGGTAATACATCGATATTCTCATTGCCCAACTCGCGCACAATACCGTGAATACGAGACCCACGCACACCTACGCACGCACCTACCGCATCAATACGGTCGTCGAATGAATCTACAGCCACTTTTGCCTTTTCTCCTGGAATACGCACCACTTTGTTAATAGTGATAAGCCCGTCGGCAATCTCAGGGATTTCTTGTTCGAACAAACGCTCCAAGAATAGAGGAGAGGTACGCGACATAATAATGGTAGGTTTGGTACTTTTCAGCTCTACTGATTCGATAATTCCGCGCACGTGCTCGCCTTTCTTAAAGAAGTCTGACGGAATTTGTTTTTCCTTAGGAAGGATAATCTCATTGCCTTCGTCGTCTAACAAGATGATAGCTTTGTGACGGATATGATGTATTTCGGCTACGTATAGCTGACCTATCAAGTCTTTGAAACGCTGATAGATAGTCATACTATCATATTCGTGAATTTTAGAAATCAGGTTTTGGCGTAAAGCTAAGATAGCACGCCGACCCAAGTCATTAATTTTAATTTCTTCTGAAACGTCTTCTCCTACCTCAAAATCGGGTTCAATTTTGCGAGCTACCGAAAGTTCAATTTGCTGATTGTCGTTCGTTACTGCACCGTCTTCCACTACCACACGGTTACGAAAGATTTGTAAGTCGCCTTTATCGGGGTTGATAATAATATCGAAATTATCGTCAGAGCCATATTTCTTTTTTAGGGTATTGCGGAAAACCTCTTCCAAAATAGCCATCAAGGTTTCGCGATTGATGAGTTTATCATCTTTAAACTCCGAGAATGATTCGATTAATTCAAGACTATTCATATACGTTTAATTAAAATTTAATGATTACTTTAGTTTCTTTTATATCGGTGAGCGCAAACAAGTGCTCTTTTTTTACAGTGATTTTACCTTTGCCTACGGGCTTCGGTTCACGAGTTTCAGTTTCTATAATCACATTGCCCTCAGCAATGCCTTTTAGTAAGCCTTCGTGTGTTTTACCGTCGAGTGTTGTGATTTGCACAGTTCTACCTGCATTTTTGGCGTATTGGCGTTCCATTACAAAAGGTTCAGTAGCGCCGAACGAAGTAACCTCCAAGGCAAAATCCATCGCCTCGCGGTCTAAAGAGTTCTCAATAGCACGGCTAAGCTCTATACAATCGTCAATACCCACGCCCTTATCCCCGTCGATAGTCACGCGAATGGTATTGTCAGTTCCTACGCTTAAATCGGTTAGAAACAGTTCAGGGTGCTCGCTTAAAGCCTTATTAACTAACTCTTTAACTTGGTCTTTGAAATTCATTTGCTATAAAAAGAGGGGACTCAAATGTCCCCTCAAATATTACTTTTCGGTGCAAAGATACGACGAATTTTCTAAATAACAAGAAAAAAAGTAAAAAAAGTTTAGAAAATTAGGAAAATAAGTGGTAGTTTTTTGGCTGTTATTTTAATCTCTCGATCTGTTCTAATTTAAGTTTTTTAAGGAGAAATCATTACTTTTAACTAAAAGTAGAATAATCAAAAAAAATAAAGAGTATGGAAGTATATTTTTTTGTATTATCATTATTCATTAGTACTTTTGCTTTGGCGCAAGAAGATAGTTTTTATGTACAAGATTCTATTATGTTGCTCAGTCAGCTTAAAAGATAAAAGTTTTAAGATAAACAAAAGAGTAACAATAGGTTGGGTTTCTCCTATAGAAGGTCCTTAATCAGTTACCTAATAGTAAGTTGCAAGTTGAGAAGGATTTTAATGCTATTTTTGATGATGTTTTTTATCAAAAGCTAACTCAAGGAGCTTTTTCGCTTTCTATTCAAAGGAAGATTTTTGTAGATCTTGATTCTACACAAAGAGTAGAACTTGTCTATTTTCATTTATTTTTAGGGATTATTGGTTTGAAAAAAGAGGGAGAAAGTTTTGTTTTATAAAGATTGAATATCACTAGAGGGTTGTATGCGCAATAAGTGTTTAGAATTGTAAAGATTACCTATTTCTTTTTACTGTTGAATGTAGTGTTTTATAGCTTTATATATTATATTTTGAGTAACATAACAAAATAAAGTTTAGAAATTTACATAATAAAAGACCGATTTCACAAAGGAATGAAAAGTAAAATAAAAAAAAGGAAAGATTTTTCTTGCAAATAAAAAATAAAAGTTATATATTTGCCTCATCAAACGAATAAAACACATAAAATGAAGTATATACTTAACATTGTGATAGGAGTCTTTATGTTAGTTCTTTTGGGATGCAATGTTAAAGAAGAATCTGATAATCCTCACAAAGATCTTAAAAAAGAAAAACCCTGGAAAGAATTTATAAAAGAAAAGCTCGGTATTCCTGCTGAAGCTCAAATAACCTATGAAGCATTTGGTGTAGTAGGCTATCCATCTTACCTACTTGCTAAAAATAAAAAAACTTTTTACTTCTATAAATATGATGGTGATTACAAAGTTCTTGCTAAACATATTGAAACACTTCCTGAAGATATAGAATTTAGAGGTGAAAAAGTAGGTCAGATAGACGCACAGCGTATAGAACCTATTCTGTATCAAAAAAATAACATTGCAATGGGAGGTATTAGAATATCATTTGCTATTGTAGAAAGTCCTTCTCATACCAGCTTTCAGTATGAATATTATTCAAAAAAGTTTGTTTTAAGTGATGAAGCCGTAAAAGTAGTAGATATTCCTTATGAAATACAAGAAATAGAATATATGGAAGGAATAGGTTGTTTTATTGCTATAGCAGATAATTATCAATGGCGACTATTATACGATACCAATTGGAACTTGTGGGGGAAAGTGCCCTTGTATTTTCATAAACTTCCCTATTCTGGTAAAAAATCATTTGCTGTATTGAATAATGATAAGGAAGTAATCTTCTTTGAATTTAAAAATAATAAATTAGTAAAAAAATACATTGCAGCACTTCCTGAGAAAACTGATTGTATTGCTGAAATAAATTTTGAAAAGAACGAAATTCTAATCTATCTTTATAAAAATGGTAATAAAAAGAATTACTATTTCAAATTTACCGGAGAGGAACTAATGTTAGTCAATACATAATGCTATGAAAAAAATATATATACTTATTGTAGGATTTTCTATATTGGCACTCTCAGGGTGTAACACCAAGGACGATAATGATGTTATTGGAGAAAAAGAAGAACCCAAAAAAGAAAAGACAAAAGATCAATTGTTAAAGGAAAGACTTAATATTCCTATAGAAGCTGAAATAATAGATCAAACAATTCCTCGAATAGGCTTTCCTTCCGATGTGCTTGCGAAACACAACAATACGTTTTATTTTTATAAATATGATTCTCAAACCTATCAAGTGCTTTCTAAACACATAGAAACTCTTCCCGATAGTTTAACGTTTAGAGGTGAAAAAGTAGCCCAAATGGATACAAAACGCTTACAACCCACTTTTGTGTATGTCAATGGATATGTGAGCGTAGCAACTATAAAAGTACAGTTCGAAGATGATGGCGATTTTGAATATGAACTATACAACAAAAAGTTTATCTTAAACGACGAAAATGTAAAAGTAGTAGATATACCTTATAAAGTAGCCTCCATAAAATACCAAGAAGGCTTAGGGTATTTTGTAACTATAGAAGGAAATAGAGATAAACAATTGTTGTATGATGCTAATTGGGATTTCTGGGGTGGAATACCTATGCAAATCTATACCTATGATTGTTATCATATTAATAAAAAATATGCTGTCCTAAAAAATGAACATGAGATACTTCTCTTGGAATATCAAGGTAATGCTTTTGTAAAGAAATACGTAGGAGTTCTCCCTGAACTAATAACAGGTTATTATCCTAGCTTAAAAGTAGAAAAAGATATTGTCCAAATATATTTATATAAAGAAGACAATATTAGTCATCAAAAGAATTACTATTTCAAATTCACAGGGAAAGAATTAATTTTGGTTAATATATAATACTATGAGAATACTTGTAACCTATTTGGTTTTAATAGTAATGATAGCTTGTACAAAAGAAGAGGCTACTTCTAAGGTAGATGAAAATAACTCCAAGCAACAAAATATGGTGATAAAAGCTAAATATACTGATTATTACCACCCTTATATGACGTATATTGCTGGAGTAAAAGGAAAAACTACTCTCTGTTGTTATACTATTAAAAAAGGAAAAATCATCGCACAAGGAGAAAAAACAATGCCTCAGAAACTGAAAATACGAGAAAAATGGTTTGATTTCAATGAAGCAAAAATAGCAGTAAGACATTGTGGTAGTGTAGTGCTAGCATCTTTAGAAGTAGACTATCCTACAGTGGAGTCACCTGGATTTAGAATTTCTGAAACAGCTTATTACAAAGAGCATCTTGTAATGGGAAGTGATAAGATATCAGCCATAGAAGTGGATAGTATCAATACTATTAAGGCTTATGAAGGAATGGGATACCTTGTAAGTTCACCTGGGCTTACTAGTGATCCATATCGTTACTACGACCCTCAATGGTCGTATGTAGGTCTCTTCTATCCATATACACAAATTGAAAATGATAGTAGAAACGGTTGGGATTACTTTGTAGTTGATATACAGAATGAAGTAGTGCTTTTTAGAGTTGAAGGACAACGTGTGATAGCTAAATATATTAAAAAATTACCTTTTTCTCCTAAAGAAGAAATTATACCCGAGTTTTCTAACACTAATAAAACAATCATTTTTAGAGATAAGGATGGACATCTAAAAAATTATATATTAGTACTAAAAAATGAACAGCTTGTAGAAAAAAATAATTGAAACGATGAGAAAAATACTAATATACACTATATTTCTATTCCCTTTTATAGCTTGTCATTTAAAAGAGGAAGAACCCTCCAAACCTAAGGAAGAAATAACTGATATAAATGACCCCTTTCAAGAATTTAAAAAAGAATTAGGTATTCCTCAAGAGGTAGAAATACAAGGTCGAGAATCAGGTTATCCCGATCCTGAAAATACTTATACTATAGGTAAATATAAAAATACTTTCTATTTTTATTTGATTAGAAACAAGAAGATTATAGCTCAACATCAAGAAACACTTCCTGAAAAAGTGATTATAGATGGACGTAACTTCAATACCGAGGAACTAAAAGTAAATTTCTATAGAGATAATGAGGTGCAAGTAGGTCGTATAGTTGCACAACAACCTTTGGTAGAACCACAAGGATTTAGAGAAGATAAAGATAGATATTATCACAAAAAGTTTGTCTTTTCCAATGATAAAATCTATGAAGTATCTCTTGAAAAACTATATGGTATTAGTAAAGAAGGAGACTTAGGTTTCTTTGTTCAAATTTATTCTAGAACCGATAGACCGCGATTGGCTTACAATAAAGAGTGGCAGCTGTTAGGTAAAGTAGCAGGGTGGGGGCAAAGTAATTATTGGAAAAATGATACGTTCTATGCTATAAAAAACAAGAACACTCTTACCCTTTTTAGAATGAATAACAAGCAAGTTACAGCTAAATATACCTATATACTTCCTTTCAGCGATGAAGATGTAGTGCCTATAATAGAAGCTCGCGAAAAATTCGAGATTTTCTTTGAAGATAATGAAGGTAATAAAAAAACATATAGTCTGAAATTCGAGAATGATAAAATTATTCCTAACACATAAAATTTAATTAATAACTAAAAAAATAGATTCTTATGAAAAACATTTTAGTAACCACCGATTTTTCAGAAAAGTCAATCGCTTCACTACACGTTGCGATGAGCTTAGCCAAGCAACACAATGCCAAAGTATATGTGTTGCACGCCATTGAACTTCCTATCCGCTTAATGACCGAAAGTCAAGTATCGGTACCCGAAGCAATGTATTTTCTCAACCTTACTAAACAGCGTTTCAACGACCTTAAAAAGGAAATTGATACCACTGTCGAAGTGATTGACCTTGTTGAAACCGCTCCGCTACCCGAAGCTGTGGAAGAAGTTGTAAAGAAATACCATATCGACCTTGTGTTTATGGGCTCTAATGGGGCTTCAGGCGCCAAAGAACTCTTTATAGGCTCTAATGCTGAAAAAGTAGTCCGCTCTGCCTCTGTGCCTGTATTGGTAATTAAAAATCCACACGAAAAGCTCAAAATTAAACATATGATGTTTGGTTGCGATTTCTCTAAACGATTTTTAAAACCTTTTGAAAAGGCATTGAAACTTGCTAAAGTATTTGGTGCTAAGGTTGATTTGGTGTATGTTAATACTCCTTACCAGTTCCTTACTACTTCCGAAATAAATAAACGTATGGAAGAGTTCCTTAAAGAAGCTGAACACTCTCATCAGCATTTTGAAACACACGTTTATAACGATATTCGTGTAGAAACAGGAATCTTAAACTATGTGAAGGAAAACAATATAGACCTTATCTGTATGTTCCCTAACGGACGTAAGGGTATTGCTCACTTCTTCAATGGAAGTATCAGTAGTGACCTTGTAAATCACTCCAGCACACCTGTGCTCACTATTAAATTAGAAAAGTAGGAGAATGTTAATGTAAAAAGGCTGTAAGAAAACTCTTACAGCCTTTTTATTAATCATTAGCCATTAATCATTATTTCACTAATTTTGCTATTTCCTTAAATCGCGGGTGCCCGGCAGTACGCAAGAGGGCGAAGAGAGTCGCTTCGGTGCTTAATAGAGTAGCTCCTGCATCACGTAGCATTGTGAGCCCGATGTGCTTATTGCTTTCGGTGCGCGAAGATACTGCATCGGCAATTACGGATACTTCATAACCTTCAGCGAGCAAATCGAGCGCAGTTTGGTAAATACAGATATGGGTTTCAATACCTATGAGCAATACGTGCTTGCGATTGTTAGCCTTAAGTTCTTTGCGGAACTCAGCATTGCCCCAAGCTGAAAAGCTACTTTTCTTCACGGAGGTTTTGCCTTCTAATATCTCAGCAATCACAGGGTGAGTAGCACCCAACTTATCGGGCATTTGCTCCACCCAAATGATAGGAAGCTCTAAGAGCTTGCACCCCTCAATAAGAATCCTGCTGTTGTGTAACACCTCTTCCGATTTATAAACGATTTGTGATAACTTCCCTTGAATGTCAAGGATTACCAATTGTGTATTTTCTGTTGTCATACTATTGATTATTATTAATTGATACTATTTTATCTCTTATCTAAGTCGAATCCAGCTCTTCTCATTAAAGCATCTATAGAGGGCTCTTTTCCACGAAAACGTTTGTAAAGGGTCATTTCCTTCTCACTACTACCTTTGCTGAGCACTTCTCTGCGGAAACGAGTAGCTACCTCAGTATTAAAAATACCTGATTCCTTAAAAACTTCAAAAGCATCAGCATCTAACACTTCCGACCATTTGTAACTATAATACCCTGCGGCATAACCTCCACTAAAAATATGTGAAAAGGCGGGCGAAATACACATTGCTTCTACAGTTGGATAGAGTTGGGTTTCTTTGGTAACTGTTTGTTCGAAAGTGCGAACATCTTCAAGGCGTTCCAAATGAGGGTAGGTATGCCACGCCATATCTAAGAACCCGAAATTTAACTGACGCACACTTAAAAGTCCTTCCATAAATACACCGGCTTCTTTTATTTTCTGTACCCATTCTATGGGCAAAGGCTCACCTGTTTGGTAATGTGTTGCAAAAAGGCGCAAGGTTTCTTCTTCGTAACACCAGTTCTCCATCAGCTGACTGGGGAGCTCTACAAAGTCGCGGGCTACATTAGTACCGCTTAGAGAAGGATATGTAACCTTAGAAAGCATACCGTGAAGAGCGTGCCCAAACTCGTGGAAGAGAGTTGTCAGTTCGTTGAAAGTGAGTAAGGAAGGAGCCGAAGCAGTAGGGTGCGTGAAGTTACACACTATGGAAATGTGTGGACGCGAATCCTTCCCCTCATTATCAGTATATTGCTCTTTGTAAGAGGTCATCCACGCACCATTGCGTTTGCCTGTACGTGGAAAGAAATCGGTGTAGAAAAGGGCGAGATATTCTCCTTTATCATCTGTTACTTTGTAGGTTTGTACTTCGGGGTGATACTTTTCTACCTCATCGGTAAGGGTGAAGTGCAAACCGTAGAGCTTATGTGCTACTGCAAACATTCCTTCCACTGCTTTATCCAAAGATAAGTAAGGTTTTAATAGAGAATCATCTATTTGATAGCGCTGTTGTTTCAGTTTTTCGGCATAATAAGCAAAATCCCATTGCTGAAAGTCATCAAGTCCTGAAAAGGCTTTTAGCTCTTCCAATTCTTTGCTTGCTTGCGGTTTGGCTTTAGCTAAAAGTTCATTCAAGAAATCCATTACCTTTTCTGATGTTTCTGCCATACGCTCTTCTAATACCAAAGAGGCATAATCGGGATAGCACAACAGTGAGGCACGTTGTGCACGTAACTCAGCGATACGCAACACATTGGCTTCGTTATTATAAGCACTATTACCTGCACAACGGCTGTGATAGTCAATAAAAAGTTTACGGCGCAACTCACGGTTATTAGCATATTTCATCACGGCGGTATAGACAGGCAGGTCGAGGGTAATCACCCAGCCTTCTTTATGGTGCTTTTTGGTTTCGGTAGCGAGCATCTCTAATACAAAGTCGGGTAGACCGCTGAGCTCTTCTTTATGGGTAATCACCCATTGGTAATGCTGTGTTTCAGCCAATACATTTTCTGAAAACTTCAGTTTGAGGCGCGCCAATTCCTTGTCAATTCTGCGCAAATGCTCTTTATCATTCGATGATAAATTTGCACCATTGCGAGTAAAACTCTTATAAGTCTTTTCAAGTAGAGTATGTTGTTCTGGTGAAGCAGAAAGGTAATTGCGGGTTTTGTAAACTGTTTCTACACGTTTAAAAAGCGCTTCGTTCAAACGGATATCGTTGCTGTAATCGGTGAGCAGAGGCGAGATGCGTTGAGCTTCTGCTTGCAGGGTTTCGTTCGTTTCGGCACTGTTCAAGTTGAAGAACATCGCCGTAAGTCGGTCGAGTTCTAATCCCACATAAGCCAAAGGCTGTATTGTATTCATATAGGTAGGCACTTCTGGATTATGAGCAATGGTATCGATTTCTTTGAGGCTTTTGGCAATAGCTTTTTGGATAGCTGGTAGATAGTCGGTAGGAGCAAAGCGCGAAAAGGGAGCTGCGTTATAAGGTGTTTGGAACATATAGGTTGTTTTTTATTATAAGAGTGCAAATATATATCTTTATGCGGGAATTAGCAAATTAGCAGAAGAGAAAACAGATAAATGACACTAATTTTTTTAGTAAAAAGAAAAATATTGAAATATAAAGATGAAAAAAGGAAAATGAATTTTGGAGCCTTCTGAGACGAACCTAAAGCGAACCTAAGGCGAAGGTAAGGCGAAGCTAAGACGAAGAAAAGGTGCTTTTAAGTTGATTTTGAGGTGGTAAGAAGAGGGTTTTAAGTTTAGTGAAGTTCTAAATTTTGTTAAAGCCAATTTTCTAAACGAAACATTTCTGACTATAGCCAACAGAAGACAAATTTGTCAATTAAAAAATGTTTTGTACCTTTGCACTCATTATGAAAATACTCTATTTACACGGTCTCGATAGCTACTTACAAGATGATAGGCGCGCAGTGCTCACCCCTTACGGTGAAATCTTCGCCCCTACGATTGACTATCGGAATGCGCCTAACCTCTTTGCTGAGTTACAAAATGAGTATGCTGAGGTTGATGTGCTTATAGGTTCGAGTCTTGGAGGGCTCATTGTCTATTATCTCGCTCAAAAGCTTGGAAAACCTTGCTTGTTGTTCAATCCTGCGCTTACCTATCGACACGAAGTGCCTTTTAACACCCAACCCAACCTTAATTACCGCGCTTATATGCAAATAGTTATCGGTTTGCAGGACGACGTCATTACACCGTGGGAGTCGCTATCAGTTCTCCGAGGAGATATGAGTCCTCAGCAAAATATAGAAATTCACCTCTTGAATACTATGGCACACACTTACCCCATAGAGATTTTCGAAAAAGAAGTGAAGGAGTTTTTTGAGGTAAAAGGAGCGAGCTGCACGGGCAGATAGTAGGTAAAAAGATAAATAAGGACTAAATATTAATCATTAAAATAAATAACTAAATATAATGTATCCACTGAGAAGAAACCGCCGTTTGCGTGTAAACGATACGGTACGTAGTTTGGTAAAAGAAACGATTGTTACCCCTAATGATTTTCTTGTACCTCTCTTTGTAGTTGAAGGTACTGGCGTAAAAGAAGAAATAGCCTCTATGCCGGGTTATTACCGTTATAGCCTCGACCTATTGGCAAAAGAAGTAAAAGAGCTTTGGAGCTTAGGACTCAAATCGGTATTACTGTTTGTGAAAGTGCCTGACGCTCTTAAAGACAACAAAGGCGTAGAAGCAGCCAACCCCAATGGCTTGATGCAACGCGCTATTAAAACTGTGAAAGAAGCGGTACCGCAAATGCTCGTAATGACTGATGTAGCGCTCGACCCTTATTCCATTTATGGTCACGATGGCATTGTGGAAAACGGACGCATTGTGAACGATGCTACTGTAAATGCTCTTTGTACAATGGCACTCTCACACGCTCAGGCAGGTGCTGATTTCATCGCGCCCAGCGATATGATGGACGGACGTATCCTCGCCTTGCGCGAGACCCTTGAAGACAATAGCTTTGAGTACGTAGGGATAATGGCTTATAGTGCCAAGTACGCCTCAGCTTTTTACGGGCCTTTCCGCGATGCACTCGACAGTGCTCCCGTAGACCAACAGGATATCCCTAAGGATAAGAAAACCTACCAAATGGACTATCACAACCGCCTCGAAGCCTTGCGCGAAACCCGTATGGATATAGAGGAAGGCGCTGATATTGTGATGGTAAAACCAGGGCTTTGCTATTTAGACATCGTTCGGGAGGTGAAGAATATGAGCGAAGTGCCCGTGGCTGTTTACCAAGTATCGGGTGAATACGCGATGCTGAAAGCTGCTGCTGCCAACGGTTGGCTCGACCACGATGCTGTAATGATGGAACAAATTGTGAGCATCAAGCGTGCCGGTGCTGACCTTATCGCTAGCTATTTTGCTAAGGAAGTCGTAAAACTTTTATAGGCAACAGTCTCCCTGAGGGAGATAAATTGAACAAATCACGCTAAATCAAACAGGGAATCTATATCTTTGTTTAATTTCCTTATTGATTTTTGTTTAATTTCTATGACTTTAGCCATATTTCTTTACAAAACAAGAATACTTAATTAATTTTCATAGCGCAAGCTATATTTCTTTATACACTAATGAAAAAACACTTTTTAACATTTGCTACTATGGCACTTTTAACCGCTTGTGGTGGCGGAACAAACAACAATAACACCACCACCGATAGTACTACCCAAGAGGCAACCACTACTACACCTGCCCCTTCAAACAGTACACCAGAGCCCGATTTTCCCGATTGGCAAAACAACAAAGGGATAGGCCCCGTGAAGACCATCACCCCACCCTTAGCCGATACCCCCGATGCAACAATGGTAGCCAAAGGGGAAGAAACTTTCAACACCTATTGCACCGTGTGCCACCGTCCTAAAAAGCGACTCACAGGGCCTGCGATGATAGGTTTGCTCGACCGCCGTACGCCAGAGTGGGTGATGAATATGATTCTTAATCCCGATGTGATGGAGAAGCAAGACCCTATCGCCAAGAAGTTGGTAGAAGAGTACAATACCTTAATGCTCAACCAGCGCTTGAACGAACAGCAAGCTCGTGAACTTTTGGAGTACATCAGAACAATAAAATAAGAAATAATTGTTCATTATCTATTTTTTTGTATCTTTGCCGAGTGAATAACTTAAAATAAGAATCACTAATGAAGAAGCTTGCACTCAGCTTAGCTATTATAACAAGTGTTGCACTTATATAAAAGGCAGTTGATAGCAACTGCCTTTTTCTATTATACCCTTATGGAACCTATTTCTGTAATAATTATTCTTACTACACTCGTGCTTTCAGCCTTCTTTTCGGGATTTGAAATTGCTTACGTGTCGTCTAATAAAGTACACGTAGAAATCCTTAAAAAGCAAGAAGGAGTGATTGCTAATGTGCTTACCAAACTCACCCGAAAGCCTTCTAAACTACTGGCTACTATGCTTGTGGGCAATAACGTAGCCCTTGTAGTGTATGGGTTTGAAATGGGAAAGGTAATGACAGTTCTTCTGCCTCCTTTCTTTCAAAATGTCCTTTGGCATACGATTATCTCTACCCTCATAATTCTCATCACGGCAGAGTTTATGCCCAAAGTGTTCTTCCAGATTTATGCGAACCAACTCCTAAAAGTATTTGCTATTCCTGCATACTTTTTCTACCTGCTGTTCTATCCGTTTTCCAGCTTTGTGATGTGGATATCCGACTTTGTCTTGCGCGTATTCTTCAAGACGAAAGGCGATTATGTGCCTCTTTCGTTCTCTAAAGTAGAGCTGGTAGATTACATCTCCGAACAGATGGAAAACGCTCCTAAAAAAGAAGAGGTAGATAGTGAGGTGCAGATGTTCCAAAACGCCTTGGAGTTCTCGGGCGTAAAAGCACGTGAAATAATGATTCCGCGTACTGAAATAGTAGCCGTGGAGCTCAATGAATCTATTGAAAATCTTATTGCTACCTTTGTGTCATCAGGGTTTTCCAAAATATTGATATACAACGAAAATATAGATGATATTTTGGGTTACGTGCACTCTTTCGATATGTTCAAGAAACCAAAAACCATCAAGGAAGTGCTCATTCCTATTGTCAATATCCCTGAGACTATCCAGATAAACGAAGTACTAAACATTCTCACCCGCAAACGCAAGAGTATGGCAGTAGTGCTCGATGAGTATGGTGGCACTTCGGGCATTGTAACCTTAGAAGATATCGTAGAAGAACTCTTTGGCGAAATAGAAGACGAGCACGACAAAGATAAGTTTATAGAAGAACAAATATCCGATACTGAATATCTTTTTTCAGCGCGTTTGGAGGTCGAATACCTCAATGAAACTTATCATTTGGATATCCCAGAAAGCGAGGAATACGAAACGCTTGGCGGTTTTATAGTGCTTCACAACGAAGGAATTCCTACTCAAGGCGAAGTGATAGTGATTCCTCCTTTTACCTTCACTATCGAAGCCTGCTCACAGACTAAAATAGAAACCGTAAGACTTACTGTGAATAACGAATAGCGAAAAGAGATTAATCCCCTTTAAAATAGTGTATTGACCCCTGTTAAAGAATTAAGGTACAGGGTCGCAAAAGGATTACTGCAATACCTTATTAACTATTAATCACTAATCATTAACCATTAAAAAAAGACCCTCCCTTTCGGAAGAGTCTTTTTTCACAATGCATATAAATACTACTACTAACTCCAAAATGAATACTTTTAAGTTGATAAAATTTTATGAACTTAAAAGTATTTGTTTTTTCTCATAAAATTTTGTCTTTAAATAGCCTAATAAATGACTTTGTAATTTAGTTTTTTCAGTCTTTGCTTTAATGATTCAATGTTTCTTATAGTAATTTTGATTAACAATGTTTATTTTAGCAATCTCTGTGTCTTCTCAAAATCTTGTTTCAATGAATAATTTTTATCTAACAATGTTTCTTATAGCAATTTTTCAGTAATTTTGTTTAATTCAGTTTTTTCAAGCAATTTTTAGTGTCATCATTTATTATGATTTAAATGCACTTGCAAGTTTTACTAACATCCCGTCTGTCAAACTTACATTATCTATATTGAAAATAGCGTGCCAAAAATGATAAAGTAGCCTTTTTTACACTTAAATAGCTTATTATCAATATCTAATACTATTTTAGATTCTTTAATTCAATATCCCTAAAATCTTCATTTTGTGTATACGCTACACGATTGACCTGTATAATATTCTCATTTTACACGGCTCATTTTCAGTTTTCTCCCGCACGAAAAAGAAGCAGTATCAAAATTCACACTAAACAAGATAATTGATATTATTCTATTTCTTCAGTTCTTAATACCATCGTCTTACCGCCCTCTTAACTTTCCTTATTTGTCGATTTATTTCCCTCAAAAATCCATTTTATTCTTCATTTTTAGCTATTCATTATCAACTATTTATATAGCTTTTCTATACCAATCTTCCAAGATTCGTATAAG